>JBEKAU010000499.1:0-2683 GCA_050015755.1 Vulcanimicrobiaceae bacterium
CGCCGCGGCCTCACCCGAGTTGGACGCCGAAGCCTCGCTCATCCAGCGGCGGGCCTTCGCCGGGCTGATCTGGTCAGAGCAGTTCTACAACTACATCGTGACCGATTGGCTCGACGGCGACCCGACCCAGCCGACCCCACCCGCGTCGCGCAAACACGGGCGCAATGCGAACTGGCGCCACCTCTACAACGACGACGTCCTCTCGATGCCCGATACGTGGGAGTATCCGTGGTACGCGGCCTGGGACCTCGCCTTCCACGTCATCCCGATCGGGCTGATCGACCCGACCTACGCAAAAAAGCAGCTCGTCACGCTGACGCGCGAGCTCTACATGCACCCCAACGGGCAGTTGCCGGCGTACGAGTGGGCGTTCGACGACGTCAATCCGCCGGTCCACGGCTGGGCCGCGCTGCGCCTGTACCGTATCGAAGCGGCGCGCAACGGCGGGGTGGGCGACTACCGGTTTCTCGAGCGCGTCTTCCAGAAGCTGCTGATGAACTTCACCTGGTGGGTGAACCGCAAGGACGTCGCCGGCCGCAACGTCTTTCAGGGCGGCTTCCTCGGGCTCGACAACGTCGGCGTCTTCGACCGCAGCGCCAAGCTGCCGGACGGGGCGTACTTGGCGCAGAGCGACGGAACCTCGTGGATGGGTGTGTACGCGCTCAACCTATTGGCGATCTCTATCGAGCTGGCCAAGGTCGAGAACATCTACGAGGACATCGCCTCGAAGTTCTTCGCGCACTTCCTGATCATCGCCGACGCGATGAACTCGCAGCGCGAAGACGAGCTGGGCCTGTGGGATTCGGAAGACGAATTCTACTACGACCAGCTCTACTTGCCCGACGGCAGCCGCATCCCGCTCAAGGTCCGCAGCGTCGTCGGCATCATCCCGACCTTCGCCGTCGAGACGCTCGACTTCCGCACGCTCGAACTGCTGCCGCGCCTGCGCACGCGCATCGAGTGGTATCTGCAGAATCGTCCGGTCCTCGCCGAGAGCGTCGCCCGCATCGACGTCGGCGGCTTGCACGAACGGCGCCTGCTCGCGATCTGCAACCCCGACCGGCTGCGGCGCATCCTGCGCCGCGTTTTCGACGAGAACGAGTTCCTCTCGCCGCACGGCGTGCGGTCCCTCTCGCGCTACCACCTCGAGCACCCGTTCGCGCTGCACGTCGGCGGCCAAGAGTTCCGCTGCGACTACGAGCCGGCCGAGTCGACCAGCGGCCTCTTCGGCGGCAACTCCAATTGGCGCGGCCCGGTGTGGTTCCCCATCAACTATCTGCTGATCGAGTCGCTGCAGAAGTTCCACTACTACTTGGGCGATGACTACAAGGTCGAGTTCCCGACCGGCTCGGGCCGCATGCTCACCTTATGGGAGTGCTCGCTCGAACTCGCGCGACGATTGCTCGGGCTCTTCCGTACCGCCGAGAACGGACGACGCCCCTTTCTCGGTGACGACGCCACGCTTCAGACCAGCCCCTACTGGAAAGACCAGATCCTCTTCCACGAGTTCTTCCACGGTGACACCGGCGAGGGGCTGGGCGCCTCGCACCAGACCGGCTGGACCGCCCTGGTCGCCAAGATGGTCGACCAACTCGCGCGCTACGCCGATCCAGCCGCGCAAGCTCTGCTCGCGGCCGAATTCGGCGTCGTCCCTCGGATGTAGCGTTACGGGGTCATGAGGAGCGCTTGCGGGCCGTTCAGGCCGGAAATCGTTGCAAGCGGCGCGGCGGTGTAGGGTGGGGCGTAGACGGTCACGTTCGCGCGCCCGACGTTGGCGACGACCATATTGTTCGCCCCGTCGAACACGATCGCGACGGGAGAGTTGACGCCGTTCGTCGTCGTTGCGATCGCTGCTCCCGTGTAGGGCGGCGCGAATTCGACGATGGCGTCGCCCTCGTTGCTCGCGACATACGCGTTCCCGACCGCGTCGATCGCAACGACCTCGTTGCCCGGCAAGCCAGTACTCAGGGTCGTAGGCGCCGCGGTGAACGGCGGAGCATATTCGGTCGCTCCCGGACCGTTGAAGTCGACGACGAAGAGATCGCCCATCGCGTTGACTGCGAGTCCGCTCGGTTTCGTGACGCCGTTCGTGATCGTTGCCGTCGGCGAGCCCGAATAGGGCGGAGCGTAGACGGTCGCGGTGTTGTTGCCGTAGTTGGCGACGAAGAGGTCGTCGGAGGCGTCGAGTGCGACGTAGAAATCTTCGTCGATGCCGGTCGTGATCGTCGTGGGCGCTCCGGTGTACGGCGGCGCGAACTCCTCGACGTTATTCGCGGTGCTGTTCGCCACGAAGAGATTGCCCACCGCGTCGATCGCGAGGCCCGAGGGCCCATTGAGGCCGCTCGACATCGTCGCCGTCGGCGCTCCGGTCCAGGGCGGGGCGTACTCGGTGATCGTATTGTTCCCGTAGTTCGACACGAACAGGTCGTTCGCGGCGTCCAGGACCATGGCGTAGGGTTCGTTGATCCCGGTCGAGATCGTCGTCGGCGCACTCGTGTACGACGGCGCGTACGCATAAATGTCGCTCGCGTCGTAGTTCGCGATGAAGAGCGTCTGGATGTCGTTCTTCACCGTGAAGTTCGCGGTGCAGACGGCACCGCTGAGCGAGCACGTCCCGTCGCTGTAGGCGGCGGTCAGCGTGAACGACTCCGTGGTACCGTTGGTCCCCGGCGGGGTCAGCATC
>JBEKAU010000500.1:0-2682 GCA_050015755.1 Vulcanimicrobiaceae bacterium
GTCGCGGAACCGGTCCCGCTGCACGGCCCGGCCGTCATTCCGTTCGTCGCCTCGTAGTCCGAGCCGACGATGTTCGCCGTCGTGCCGGCGGTCACTGCGACCGTGGCGCTCGTCGGCGCTGCCGAGATCGGCACGACCGTGTAGATCATCGGACCGTACGGCGACTCGTAGGACGCTCCGTTGCTGAACGTGCCCGTGAACTGCGGAATCGCGCTCAGACTCTGGTCGAAGGTGATCGTGCTCGGCGAATTCGTCTGTCCGTCGTACTCAGCCGCGACGATGAAGAGGCAGTCGAACCATTCATAGCCGTCGTTCGGTATCGAAGAAGACTGGCTGTACGTCGGTGTCGGCAGCGACCCGGTGCTGTTCTCGAAACCGGTATTATAGTACGGATACGTGCCGACGTGCGTCGACGAGCCGGTCACCGCGATCGGCGCCGGCGAACCGTTCACGTCGACGAACGGCAGCGGCGTCCTGTCGACGTCGGTGTAGTCGCCGTTGACCGTTTCGAACTCCGGTTGGAGCTCAAAGGTGGTCGGGGCGCCGGCGGTCACGATGATGCGCGCCTGCTGCCCGTTATCCTGACCCTGATTGTCGTCGGCCGAGAGTCCGCTCACGGTCACATTGCCGCAGTCGTACCATTCGGCGGCGACGGGGCCCATGCCCAGGCTGATGTTCGTCGTCGTGCCGGCCGTCGCCGTGAACGTCGTCGTGCCGACCGCCTCGATGTTCGAGTTGGTCGGGAACCCGTTGCCCAGCGAGTTGGCGCCCTCGTTGTTCGGCAGCTGATCGACTTCGGTGGCCGTGATCGACTCCGATGCCGCGAGGTACGGCAGCGGGATCGTGCACGTCTCCATCCCATTGCTCGACGCGTTCGCCGCTACGCAGAGCGTGCTGTTGGCCCCGATGTCGGCGTAGACGGTCTGCGAGGTCGGGTTCGCACCGGTCGTCGAGACGACGACCTGGACGCCCTGCGCCGAGTAGCCGATGAACTTCGGCGAACGCCGCGCAGCCGCGCCATGACGTTTCACCGCAGCGATCGGGTGCGAATGCGCCTTCTGCGAACGGTTGATGGTGAGCACCAGGCGCGCACCGCTGCTGCTCGTGATGACCGGCGTCGAGGTGGGCGCCGCACCGGCCGGAACGGCCGGGCGCGTCGCGCCCGAACCGCCGCCGCTGCACGCGGCGAGCACCATCGCCGCCATGAGTGCGGGGGCGGCGAGGATCGCGAGATTGCTACGTTTCATCGCTCGAGTTCCTCTACTGCTTCCGCTGCGCGCCGAACACGCCGACGTTGGTTTCCGAAACGGTCACCGGTACGGTGATCGACGCACTGTTCGCGTCGGTGATCGTTACGGTGCACGAGCCCGTCTCGTTGCCGGGCGTCACGGTGAACGTGGTTCCGCTCGCGGGGCTGATCTCGGCGACGAACGGCAAAGCCGCCGGTGTCTGACCGGTGGGACTCTCCGTGCACACGATCGCGGAGGTGAAGCTGCCGGCGTAGCCGGTCTCGCTCACGGCCAACGGCGCGGGCGTCGGGCTGGCGTTGAGGTCGAACGCGATACTGGTCGGCGATGCCACCGGGGTCGGGACCGGCGTCGGCGTCGGCGTTGCCGTCGGCGTGGGCGTCGGCGTCACGGTGCCGGGCGGAGCGGCGTAGAGCGCGAGCGTGGTCACCTGGCCGCCGGTGAGCGAGAGATCGGCGCCACCGGCCGGGAAGCTGACGGTGTCGCCGTTGACGGTCGCTGGGCCGTACTCCGCGTAGTTCCACGAGTCGCCGAAGTACCACGCCAAGAGGTACTGGTCGCCGCTGATCACGGAGGGCAGCGTGAAGGTGAAGGCCGGTCCACCGTCCGTGAAGATCGAGGCGACGGGTTCGAGCTCGACATAGGCGAGCGCCGTGTATCCCGCCGAGGCCGGCGAGCGCAGCGAGCGCGTCGCGCGGGCGACGGAGCTGAGCGCCGTGACACCCGCTGGCGGAGAGGCGGCGATCGTGATCGTCAAACTCGTGGCGGCCGTCGTCTCGGGCACCACGCCGGTCACGGTGACCGTGCCGTCACCGATCTCGCTGAAGGGGACGCTCGCGGTCGTCGACGTCTGCACCGTCACCGAAGACGGGAGCGGTGTCCCGCTCGGCACACTGGTCGGCGTGCTCGTCGGCGCGTGCGTCGGCGCGGGGTAATTTTGCGGCGGGGTCGTCGTACTGCCGCAGGCGGCAAGTACAGCTCCGACGGCCAGGAGCGTGCCGATCCCAAGGGCGGCGCGTGAGGGGGCAAACGGCAAGGGGAACACCTCGCGAAGCAGGCAAGGCGCTTCGCACCTTGCCGAGATGCGACGTCGTTCGCCCGCTCGCGGGACGTCCCCTAGGTAGGGGATCGAACACAGCGCCCAGCCGGCGGCTCGGCCCTAGGCGTAGACCCCGCGGACTTTCATCGATTTGACGACCCGATCGATCGCGACCATGTAGGCGGCGGTGCGGTAGCTGATCCCGCGCGCCTGCGCGACTTCACGCACGACGGCGAAGTTCTCGAGCAGCTGGTCGCGCAGCCGGGCGTTGACCTCGGCTTCTTTCCAGAAGTAGCCTTGGCGGTCTTGAGCCCACTCGAAGTACGAGACGGTGACGCCGCCGGCGTTGCCGACGATGTCGGGGATGACCGTGATCCCGTTGCGCGCGAAGACGTG
>JBEKAU010000501.1:0-2672 GCA_050015755.1 Vulcanimicrobiaceae bacterium
GGTCGTCCAGCCCGAGCGCTCGCGCGGCGTTGCGGGTGACGCCGGCCAGCGCCTCGTGCGGCGCCATCCCCCACCGCACGCAAGCGAGGTTCATCGCGGTCGGCAGCGTGCCGACCGGCGAGGTGCCGGGATTGCAGTCGGTTGCGAGCGCGATCGGCACCCCGTGCGCGCGCAGCGCGTCGAGCGGCGGCGCGACCGTCTCGCGCAAGAAATGATACGCACCGGGGAGGAGCACGGCGACCGTCCCGGCCGCGGCCAACGCGGCGACGCCGCCTGCGCCGGTGTATTCGAGATGATCGGCGGAGAGCGCGCCGTGCGCGGCGGCGAGCACGGCGGCACCGGTGTCGGCGAGCTGGTCGGCGTGGACCTTCACCGCCAGGCCGTGCGCGCGCGCCGCGTCGAGCACGCGCGCGCTCTCGCGCGGCGTGAATGCCAGTCCTTCGCAGAAGACGTCGACCGCGTCGGCAAGTCCCTCGCGCGCGACGCGCGGGATCATCGTCGTGCAGACCAGGTCGACGTACGCGTCGCGGTTCGTCGCGAACTCCGGCGGGACGACGTGCGCGCCCAGGTACGTCGTGCGCACGCTGATACCGAGCTCGGCACCGAGTCGCCGTCCGACCCGTAGCAGCCGCAACTCGGTCTCGACGTCGAGACCGTAGCCGGACTTGCTCTCGAGCGTCGTCGTCCCGCTGGCGATCATCGCTCGCACGCGGCTCGCGGCGCTCGCGAAGAGGGTCGCTTCGTCGGCGGCTCGCGTGCAGGCAACGGTGTGGGCGATCCCGCTGCCGCCCTGCGCCGCCGACGCGTAGCTCTGGCCGGCGACCCGGCGTGCGAAATCGTCGACCCGGTCGCCGCCGAAGACGACGTGGGTGTGCGGATCGACCAGGCCCGGCGTGATCCAGCGGCCACCGGCGTCGATGACCTCTGCCGCGCCGGCGCGCACGTCGGCCGGGAGATCGCCGCGCGCCCCGACCCAGACGATCGTCCCGTCGCGCGCCGCGAGCGCGCCGTCCTCGATCGTGCCGTAGGGATCGTCGCTCGGCGTCATCGTCGCGAGCCGGGCGTTCACCCACAGCGTGTCGTACGAGGGCATCATGCGGCTCTTCGCGCGCGAAGCGTTCCTCCCCGGCGGCTGGGCACCCGACGTCGCCTTCGAGATCGCCGCCGACGGGACGATCCTCTCGGTCGAGCCGGGTGCCGAGCCGGGGGAAGGCGAGCGGATCGAGGGCGCGGTGCTGCCGGGGATGGCGAACCTGCACTCGCACGCGTTCCAGCGCGCGCTGGCCGGCACGGCCGAGCGGCGCGGTGCCGGCGAGGACGACTTCTGGAGCTGGCGCGAGGCGATGTACGCGCTCGCCAACCGCCTCGATCCGGACACGCTGCGCGCCCTCGCAACCGGCGTGTATCGCGCGATGCTGGCCGCCGGCTACACCGTCGTCGCCGAGTTCCACTATCTGCACCGCGACCGGCAGGGGGCATGGTACGCCGACCGTGCCGCGATGGCACGTGCGCTGATCGAAGCCGCGCGCGAGGCCGGTATCGCGATCTGTCTGCTGCCGGCGCTCTATGCGCACGCCGACGTCGGCGGCGCGCCGCTGCGCCCGGAACAGCGCCGTTTCGCCAGCGGGGTCGACGACGTGTTGGAGATCGCGCGGATGCTGCGCGCCGAGTATGCGCACGACCCCGATGTCGTCGTTGGGACGTGCGCGCACTCGCTGCGCGCGGTGACGCCGGACGAGCTGCGCGCGCTGCTCGCGGGCGCACCGCGCGACGTGCCCATCCATCTCCACATCGCCGAGCAGCAGCGCGAGGTCGATGCGGTGCGCGCCGCGCTCGGCGCACCGCCGGTCGCGTGGCTGCTCAGCGAGTACGCCGTCGATGCGCGCTGGTGCCTGGTGCACGCGACCCACGTCGATGACGCCGAACGCGATGCGCTCGCGCGCAGCGGCGCGGTCGCGGGCCTCTGTCCGACGACCGAGGCGAATCTCGGCGACGGCTTCTTCCCGCTGCAGCCCTACCTCGCTGCCGGCGGGGCCATCGGCATCGGCTCCGACAGCAACGTCTCGCTCGCGCCGACCGAGGAGCTGCGCTGGTTGGAATACGGTCAACGCCTGGCGCACCAGCGTCGCATCGTCGCCGCGCTCGAACCCGGTGCGTCCGCCGGCGAGACGCTTTACAGGCGCGCGGCCATCGGCGGCGCGCAGGCCTGCGGCTTTGCCGGCGGCGCGTTCCTCCCGGGCCGTCGTGCCGATCTCATCGTGCTCGACGGACGCACGCCGCCGTTGGCCGACGCACCGCCGAGCGAGCTGATCGACCGCTACGTCTTCGCGACGGATCGCGCGCGGCCGCGGCGCGTCATGGTGCGCGGGCGCTGGCGAAGCGCGCCGAGCTGAGGTTCGCCCCGTGCGAGTGGGTACGAGCGAACGATGTCGCTGCGCGACCGGCTGCTCGCCTCGGACCCGCCCCTCGAACGCCTGCGCTTGATGTTGCGCACGGTGCTGGCGATGGGCGTCACCGGCGGACTGCTGCTGCTCTTGATGCGGCGCGACATCGTCGCCGGGCCGGCCGCGCTCCTGGGTACGCTCGTCGCGCTGTGGGCGACCTTGCAGGCGAACGATCCTGCGCCGCGCGACCGGCGCGTCACCGCGGCCCTGCTCCCGCTGGCGGCGGCG
>JBEKAU010000502.1:0-2672 GCA_050015755.1 Vulcanimicrobiaceae bacterium
GCGCGCGAGTATCTAGGGTTGTCACTTCAGGTCCAGGGGATCGACTCGATGGCGAAAACCACCACGGCACGCGAGCGGCAGCTCGAGCGCGGAGACCTCACCGACGATCAGCTCGTCGCGATGCTCCGCAACATGCTCCTTCAGCGGCAGCTCGACAACCGCGGCTTCCAACTCAACCGCCAAGGCAAGATCCCCTTCGCGCTCGGGTCCGAGGGGCACGAAGGCGTGCAGGCCGGCGCGGCGATGGCATTCGTGCGCGGCAAAGACGTGCTGGTGCCGTACTACCGCGACCTGGGCCTCGCCCTGGGCGTCGGGATGAGCCCCTACGAGATCCTCTCCTCACTGTTCGCGCGCGTCACCGACCGCTCGGGCGGACGGCAATTCCCCAATCACTACACCAATCACGACAAGGGCGTGCTCTCGATCTCCTCGATCATCGCCGGGCATTGCACGCATGCCGTCGGGGTCGCCGCTGCCTTCAAGTATCGTGGTGAGAGCGGCCGCGCCGTGCTGTGCACGACCGGCGAGGGCGCGACCTCGCAAGGCGAGTGGCACGAGTCGGTCAACTTCGCCGCCGTCCAGAATCTGCCGATCGTGTTCTTGGTCGAGAACAACGGCTGGGCGATCTCGACGCCGCAGAACATGCAGATGCGGATCGCCAACGTCGCCGACAAAGCGGCCGGCTACGGGATCCCGGGCGCGATTTGCGACGGCTTCGAGCCGATCGCGACCTACCATATGATGCGCGAGGCGCTCGACCGCGCCCGCACCGGCGGCGGTCCGAGCATCGTCGAGGCGAAGTGCTATCGCTTCCTCTCGCACTCGACCGACGACGACGACCGCACCTATCGCAGCCGCGAACAAATCGAGGAACAGCGCAAGCTCGACCCGGTCCCGCGTTTCGAGCAGATCCTCATCGAAGCGGGCGTCATCGACGCCGAGCGCGCCAAGGCGCTGCGCCAAGACGTGCTGCGCGAGACGAACGACGCGACCGACGCGGCCGAAGCGCAAGCCTATCCCACCCCGGAAAGCCTGTACGACAACGTCGTCGCGGGCGACTATCGCCCCTGGCAGGAGTTCTCGTAAGATGGCGACCACCGCAGCGGCCGGGCCGCAGACCGCGACCGGCACCAGCGTGATGACCAACGTCGAAGCCGTGCGCTCGACGTTGCACGCCGCGCTCGTGCGCGACGACCGCGTGCTGATCCTGGGCGAGGACGTCGGCGCGCGCGGCAACGTCTTCCTCATCACCAAAGGGTTCCTCGACGAGTTCGGGCCGCAGCGCATCGTCGACACGCCGCTCGCCGAAGCGTCGATCGTCGGTGTCGCGATCGGGATGGCGATGGAAGGGCTGCGTCCGATCGCCGAGATCCAGTTCGCCGACTTCATCTATCCGGCGTTCAACCAGATCGTCGGCGAGGCGGCCAAGACGCGCTATCGCTCCAACGGCGACTACACCTGTCCGATGGTCATCCGCACGCCCTACGGCGGCGGCGTACGCGGCGCGCTCTCGCACTCGGTCTCGATCGAGGCGCTCTTCTATCACGTGCCCGGACTGACGATCCTCGCGCCCTCGACGCCGGCCGACATCAAGGGCCTGCTCAACGCCGCGATCGAGTCGCCGGACCCGGTCCTATTCCTCGAGCACAAGAAGACGTACCGCAGCGTCAAGGGCGAGGTTCCCAGCGGCTACTACACGATCCCGATCGGCAAGGCCGACGTGAAGAAGGCCGGTACCGACGTGAGCGTGGTGAGCTACGGCTACAACCTGCATCAGGCGCTCGACGCCGCCAATCGGCTCGAGGGCGAAGGCGTCTCGGTCGAGGTCATCGACTTGCGCTCGATCCGCCCGATGGACAAGACGACGATCCTCGAGAGCGTGCGCAAGACGCGCAAGCTGCTCATCATCCACGAGGACAACAAGTTCGGCGGCATCGGCGCCGAGATCAGCGCGATGGTGGCCGAGGAAGCGCTCTTCCACCTCGACGCACCGATACGCAGGCTGGCCGCGCCGGACGTCCCGGCGATGGGCTACGCGTTGCCGCTCGAAGAAGAGTATATGTCGTCGCCCGAAAAGATCGCCGATGCGATGCGCGATATGGTGCGTTTCTAATGGCAACCACGATTACGATGCCGCAGCTCGGCGAAACGGTCACCGAAGGAACGGTCGCGCAATGGCTCAAGAGCGTCGGCGATTCCGTCGACAAATACGAAGACTTCGTTGAAGTCTCGACCGACAAGGTGAACGCCGGCGTTCCCTCGCCGGTCACCGGCGTTATCAAAGAGCTGCTCGTTAAAGAAGGCGAGACCGTCGCGACCGGCACACCGATCGCGGTGATCGAAGACGCGGGCGGCGCTGCATCGGCGCCTGCAAAGGCGAAAGCGTCTGCTGCCGCACCGCCGGTGGTGGCCTCCGATGCGATCGTGCAAGAGCGGCCCGCGCCCGCAACGCCGTCTGCGAACGGTTCGTCGTCAGGCAGCGCAACGGAAACCGAAGATCAAGCGACGGCACTACGCGGCGCATCGCCTGCGGTGCGACGCCTCGCGCGCGAACACAACGTCGACATTCGCGGCGTGCGCGGCAGCGGCAGCAACGGTCGCGTGACCGCCGACGACGTGCTCGGTGCCGCGAAGGGCGGCGCCACCAGCGCGCCTCCAGCCGCGCCGGCTCC
>JBEKAU010000503.1:0-2666 GCA_050015755.1 Vulcanimicrobiaceae bacterium
CCGAATCACCGACGTAGGCGCGCTGCGCGACGAGGACGTCGCCGACGCGTTCTTCGTCATCTCGACACCGCAGGACGCCGAGCTCTCGGCGCGGCTGCGCGCGCTCGCCGACCGCCACCGCTTCCTGCTGTGCACCATCGACCAGCCGCGCTACGGCTTCGTCGCGATGCAGGCGATCGTGCGCGCCGGCCCGGTGAAGATCGGGATCTCGACCGGCGGCGTCGCCCCGCGCGTCGGCAAGGCGCTCAAGCTCGCGCTCGAGCGCGTCCTCGACGCGAAGTTCGTGCGCTTCGTCGAGACGCTCGCCGCGCAGAAGCGCCGCAACCGTGAAGTGCTCCCCGACGATCCCGCTGCGCGCCGCGAAGCGATGATCGCCGCGGCCGACGGTTTCGCCCTCGACGCGACCGTGACATATCCGCAGTGGTTCGAGGAAGAAGAACGGCGATGACGCGCGTCATCACCCTCCTGACGACGATAGCGCTGTTGTGGGGTTCGGGGGCGGCGCCTGCGACGGCCGCTCACGCGACGGAGTCACCCGTGCGCACCTTCCTGCGCGCGTACCTCCAGCAGCAGGGTGAGGCGGACCTGGGTCCGGTACGGGTGGCGGTCGCCCGCGTGCCCATTGGAGCGAATCGCGAGGAGATTCTCGCCTATCTCTGGGGCGGGAGTGAGTGCGGCAGTGGAGGCTGCACGCTGCTGGTGCTCGATCGGTGCGGGTCGTCGTACGCCGTGGTCACGAACATCTCGATATCGCGGCCACCGGTTCGCGTGTTGCCCACCTGGCATCACGGTCGCCCGGACCTCGCCGTCTTCGTCGCCGGCGGCGGTATCATCAACGGCTATGAAGCCGTCCTGCCGTTCAACGGTACGACATACGCGGACAACCCGTCGGTATCGCCGGCCCACCCGTTGCACGGCGCTCCGGGCAGGGTCGTGATCGCGCCCGATCAGCCCGGCGTACCGCTGTTGTGAGGAAGAACCACTGATGGCATCCGCGGAGATCGTCACGATCGGGACCGAGATTCTGCTCGGGCATCTGATCGACACCAATAGCGCGTTCGTTGCGTCGGCGCTGGCCGACCACGGCGTCGATGTCTACGCGAAGCACTCCGTCGGCGACAACGCGGAGCGGCTGGAGGCGATGCTGCGCGACGTGCTCGATCGGGCCGACGGCGCGATCACGACCGGCGGACTCGGCCCGACCGTCGACGATCTCACCAAGGAAGCCGTGGCGCGGGTCGTCGGCAAGCCGCTCGTGCTGCACGAGCCCTCGCTGCGTGCGATCGAGGCGATCTTCGAGCGTTTCGGCCGCACGATGGCCGAGAACAACCGGCGTCAAGCCTATCTGCCGGAAGGCAGCATCGTGTTCGACAACCCGCACGGGACCGCGCCGGGCTTCGTCGCGCTGCGCGAGGACGGCAAGTTCGTCGCCTGTATGCCGGGCGTGCCGCGCGAGATGAAGCCGATGCTTGCCCAGAAGCTGATCCCGTGGCTGGTCGAGCGCTACGATCTGCGCGAGGCGATCTACACCCGCACGCTGCACACGGTGGGCATCGGCGAGTCGGAGCTCGACCGCCGCGTCGAAGACCTGTTCCGTTCGCTCGAGAACCCGAAGATCGCGATGCTCGCGCACGGCTTTCGCGTCGACGTCAAAGTGATGGCGAAGGCGTCGAGCCGCGCGCAGGCCGACACGATGAGCGCGCCGGTGCTCGAGGAGCTGCGGCATCGCATCGGTACGGCGTACTTCGGCGAGGACGACACGACGCTCGCCGGTGCGATCCTGGAGAAGCTGATCGATCGCGGCTGGACGCTCGGGACGGCCGAGTCGTGCACGGGCGGTGCGGTCGCCGACGCGATCGTCGCGGTGCCGGGTGCGTCGGCGGCGTTTCGTGGTGCGATCGTCGCCTATGCGAACGACGTGAAGACGGAGCTGCTCGACGTGCCGCCGGCAACGTTGGCGTCGGTCGGTGCGGTAAGTGAAGAGACGGCGACGGCGATGGCACGCGGTGCGCGCGAGCGGCTGGGCGTCGATCTCGCCGTCTCGACCACCGGCATCGCCGGGCCCGACGGCGGCACGCCGGAGAAACCGGTCGGCTTGGTCTGGTTCGCACTCGCGGCGCCGGACGGCTCGGTCGAAACCCGCCGGGTGACGTTTCCGGGCACCCGATCCGACATCCGCGAGCGCGCGAGCGTGGTCGCGCTCGGTCTGCTCTGGCGATGGCTGTCCGACACAGGCGACGGCCCGCCGTCTTCACAGAAAATTCTCAGCGCGCCTTCATCTCTCAGCCGGGATTAACCCACAGCCGATACGTACTGGGTGAAGAAGAGCGCCGATCCAATGGGTCGGCGACGCCGCGGTCGTCTGTTCGCGGCCGAGCGCTTTCTCCCGGAGGTCCGCGTGTCTCGAACACCCCGTCTGTTACTTGCGTCTCTCGCAATCGCTGGGATCCTCTGTGGGTGCGGCGGCGGCGGAAGCAAATCGACGCCCAGTACGCCGGGTGCGACGCCGACGCCCACGGGTGCGACGCCGACGCCGACCCCCTCCCCGACACCCTCGGGTTCGGGCTCGTTCGATCAGGCCGACTTCACGTGCCCGACGAGCGATTCGTCCACCTCGATCGCGCGTACGAGCAGTAGCCGTGTGACCGGTGATGCGACGCGGATGC
>JBEKAU010000504.1:0-2648 GCA_050015755.1 Vulcanimicrobiaceae bacterium
AGTGCAGCGATGTGGAGCGGCGCGGCGATCGGCCTCGCGCTCTCCGCGCCGGCGCTCCCGTTGACCGCGGGCGCGCATCCGTTCACCTCGTGGCGCATCGTGTGGATCGCGATGGCGATCTGCGCACCGTTCATCGCGCGCGGTTTCGTCGGCAGCTTGCGACGCTTGCCGCGTCTGTCGACACCCGGCGGCGCCGACGCGAGCGCACCGGCGTTCGATGCGCGCGACAACCTGCGTCCGAACCGATTGCTCTTTCTCGACCTGACGTATTTCTTCTTCGGGGTCGCGTACATCATCTACGCGACGTACGCCGTCGCGCTGTTCACCGCACGTGGTCTACCGGTGGTGGGTGTCGCGATGGTGTGGGCGATCGTCGGCATCGCCTCCGTGCTCGGGACCTGGTGGGCCGGCGCCGTGCTCGACGCGCCGGCGGGACGGTACGTTGCTGCGGCGACGATGGCGGCGGGGGCGATCGGGACGGCGCTCGCGCTCGGCCCCGGCATGGGCTGGGCATGCGCGAGCGCCACGTGCTTCGGGCTGGGACTCGCGGCGACGCCTGCTGCCATCACCGCCTTGGCGCGGAAACGCACCAGCGCCCGCGCGTATCCCGCCGCCTATACGTGGATCACGATGATGCTCGGCAGCGGCCAATTCGTCGGACCGCTGATCGCGGGCGCGTTCGTTGCGCGCGGCGGCCTCGCCGCGGCGCTCGCGGTGGCGGTCGTCATGTACGCCGCGGGCGTGCTGTGTGCGCTGCTCGACGCGGTGGCTACCGCGGAACGGCGCTCGTGCCGCGTGCGCGAGGCCGTCTAACCGCCCCGGAGCATGCAACACCAGGCCGGCGAACACGCGCCAGCCTCGGTATTCTTCCTATTATGGTGCGGTCTCCGGGAGACTTTCACCGGATGGCGGACAGGTGTCCGCGTCCGTTACCCCGTTGTCGAATGCTCGTTGGGCCTGCTCGGGGTACGGTGGGGGCCTCACTCCGTTTCCGAGGAGGGCAGTTTTGACGTTTCTCGCCGACGCCAATCCGTACATTGCGGCGCCGAGCTTCCTCAATGCAGGTGACACGGCGTGGCAGCTGACGGCCGCGACGTTCGTCGGGTTGCAGAGCATCCCGGGTCTTGCGATTCTCTACGCGGGACTCGTCAAGAAAAAGTGGGCGCTCAACTCGGCGGTCATGTGCTTCTACGCGTTCTCGATCGTCTTGGTCTGCTGGGTACTCTGGGGCTACAACATGGGCTTCGGGGCGCCCGCGAACTTGGGCCCGGGGATTCTCTCGCAGTCGGTCGGGATTCCGCATCCGGCGATCGGCGCTGACGGCGAGCTGGGTCAAGCGATTATCCCGTCCGCCGCTGCCGGCATGCCGCCGTTGCACTTCTCCGGCTCGGCGATGATCTATTTCCAGTTCGTGTTCGCTGCGATCACACCGCTGCTCATCGCGGGCTCGGTGCTCGGACGCATGAACTTCAAAGCGTGGATGATCTTCGTCCCGGTCTGGAGCACCATCGTCTACACGGTCGGTGCGTACATGCTCTGGGGTGGTGGCTGGCTCGCCGGATTGGGGGCCGCCGACTATTCGGGCGGATACGTCATCCACTTGGCAGCCGGTATATCCGGCTTCGTCGCAGCGGCGTGGGTCGGTCCACGATTGCTCGAAGACCGCAAGAGTTTCGATCCGAACAACTTGATCGTGGCGCTCGCGGGCGCTGGCATCCTGTGGCTCGGGTGGAACGGCTTCAACGGCGGTGACCCGTACTTCGCCAACGCCGACGCGGCGGCAGCCGTGCTCAACACGAACATCGCGACTGCGGTCGCGCTGCTGGTGTGGCTGGTCCTCGACATGTTCGCGATCGGCAAGCCGTCCGCGGTGTCGATGATCAACGGCATGATCGTCGGTCTGGTCGCGATCACGCCGTGCGCCGGTTACGTCGATGGGTTCGGCGCGATCTTCACCGGACTGGTGGCCTCGATCGTCGTGTGGATCTCGCTCAACAAGCTCGGCAATTGGTCGGTGCTCAAGCGGGTCGACGACACGTTCGGCGTCCTGCACACGCACGGCGTGGCCGGCCTGATGGGCGGCCTGTGCGTCGGGCTGTTCGCCAACCCGAACATGATCGAGTATCTCAACAAGGACGGGAAGGCGGCCGACGCGGTCGTCGTCACCGGGTTGTTCTACGGCAATCCCAAGCAGCTGTGGATTCAGTTCCTCGCCGCGCTGGTGATCATCGTGTGGAACATCATCGCGACCTCGATCATCCTCTTCCTCATCAAGCTGGTCGTGCCGCTGAAAGCGTCCGACGGCGATGTGGAGGGCGGAGACCTCGCGATCCACGGGATCGACCCGATTCCCTCCTATCCGACTCCGACTCCGGTCGGCGTCAGCTAGCGGTCGCGCCCCCAGCGGGTGCTCGAGCGAGCCGCCGGAGCAATCCGGCGGCTCGTTTCGTCTTTCTCGCGTGCGCTGGCGGGAGCACGCGGGCCCGAGCCGAACCGGGAGCACTCGCATGCGGATCGTCGTTACCGGCGGAGCCGGGTTCATCGGATCGCACATCGTCGATGCGTACCACGCAGCTGGTCACGAAGTCGTCGTTGTCGACAGCCTCTGGTCGCACGGCGGCGGGCGGCGCGAGCACATCCCCGACGGG
>JBEKAU010000505.1:0-2639 GCA_050015755.1 Vulcanimicrobiaceae bacterium
GGCAGAAGATCGGCGTCTCGATCGACGTGCGCCACTACCCCTCGACCTTGCTGTTCGCGCCGCTCGCCTCCGGCGGTATCGTCCTCTCCGGCAAGTGGGACGTCATCATCTTCCAGTGGGGCGGCGATCCGATCGGGGACCTCTCGAATCTCTTCTCGTGCAAGCAAATCCCGCCCCGCGGTCAGAACGTCGTGCGGTACTGCAACCCGCAGGTGGACGCCGCGATGACGAAATTCGCCGCGCTCTATAGCCCGCAGGCGCGCAAGCCGTACGATGCGATCGTGCAGCAGCACATCGCCAACGACGTTCCTGAAGTGATCATGTGGATTGGCGAGGACATCTATGCGTTCAACGACGACCTCAAGAACTTCCACCCCAATCAGGTCACGCCGTTCGACGACATGATGAACGTGGACATCTGACCACCGCGATCCCGAGCACCAGGCAGCCCAGCAGCGGGAACGCGCGCAGCGCGCCCCACTGCGGTTGCCGAGCGTCCAGGCCCGCCGTGCGCTGCTCGTCGGCCCAGACCGCGCCCGCGTCGGCGGCGACCGGGGCGCGGTAGGTCGCGCCCAGCGCGTCCGGCCACACCGGCGCCGGTGCGCTGCGCGCAAGCGGGATTGCGAGCAGCGCGACGAGTGCCAGGGTCGCGAACGGTGCGGCGTCGGCGCGCCGCAGCGGACCGCTGCCGAGCGCGACGAACGCGCAGGCGAGGGCGGTGCTTTGCGCGAGGATGGCGCCGGTCGCGAGCGGCCGCTGCGCCATCCCGAACGCGTCGGTCAGGACGAGCACCAGTGCAACGCCCGCGAGCACGCGCGGCGTGCCGCGCGCCGCGATGCACAGTGGGATCAGCGCCAGCAGCTCGACGGCGAAGTCGTGCTCGTGGAAGAACGGGATCGCCAGCGGCAGCGCCGCGAGCGCGAGCAGCGTTCCCGCGCGCGGCGTCAACCGTGCACGCACGGTCAGCGCGACGACCAGGACGATCGCGGCGAGCGCGCACAGCGCGCCGAGCGCGCTCGCGAGCAGCGCCGGCGCGCCCAGGCTCCAGGCGATCGCCGCCGGCGTGTACTGGATTGCGTCGTTCCGTTCGGCGGCGCCGTGGTGGGCGAGTACCCGCAGGTAGGCGACGACGTCGGCCGATCCCCACGCGGTGAGCGCGGTGAAGGCTGCCAGCGCGCAGACGACTGCGAGCCATGCGCGCCGGTCGCGCAGCCGCGCGAGCAGCACGAGCGCGAGGTTCGGCTGCACGGCCGCGATCAACGTGCCGAGTGCGCCGGTCGCGATCGTGCCGCGGTCGAGTGCCCACAGGGCGAGCGCGATGCCGCCGGCGGCGAGCAGCGCCGCTTGGCCGAGCCCGAGCGCGCTCGTCACCGGCCCCGCGGTCAGCGCGAGCGCGAACGCGGCCAGCAGCACCCGCACGCTGCGCGTTCCGGCAAAGGCCAGCGCGACGAGCACGAGCGTCGCCAGCGCGGCCGCGAGGAGGCCGCTCCAGATGCGGATCGCGATCGCGAACGGCAGCCGCGCGAGCGTGCCGAACAGCGGCAGCGCGGCGGCCGGACCGACGTACGGCAGCAGTTCGTCGCGCTGCGGCTGCACGCCGGGGATCGTGCGCTCGACCCGCCAGACGTCGCGCGACCACGGATTGCCGCCGGCGTCCCACGTCGCGCCGGCCGCATAATACGCCTCGAAATCGCGGCCGTACGGGCCTTGCGTCGCGGGCGGCGGGACGAGGACGAATGCACGTGCCGCCGCGAGCAGTGCGAGCGCGAGGGCGAGCTTACGTATCGGCGTAGAGTCCGAGCCGCTCGATGCGCCCGCCGTTGCCCATCACGTACGCGACGCCGCCGGGGAAGCGCGCCTCGAACGCCTCTTTGTAGACGATCGGCGCGGGGCCGCCGACCGCCACGGTGTAGCGTTCGTCGAGCGCGCCGGTCGACGCGCCGAGCGCAACGTCGCCGGGCGTGAGCCGGAGGGTGCCGTAGTCGCGCGCCGCTAGGCCGGGTGCGCGGTCGGCCTTCGGCAGATAATACTCGACCGCGACCAGCACGTTCTTGGCGTAGAACAAGCTCAGGAAGTTGCGCGTGCCGCCTTCGCGTGCCGCGTAGCTGTGCCAGCCGCGCATCGGATATTGGAACGCGACGCCGTACGCTTTCTCGACGTCGGCGCGGGTCGTCGTCCCGACCGCGAAGACGAGCTGGTCGCTGGTGAGGACGACGGGCCGATCGAGCGGCACCGGCGGAAGGTTCGCCCGCGCGCGCGATTTCTCGTAGACTTGCGCGAGGATCTCGACCGCGCGTTGCATCGCGAAATCGGGGGCCTTTCCGTCGTCGCCGTTCACCGGTGTCCCGCCTGCGACATCGTTGCCGCCGCGCCCGCCAGCGCCACCAGTGCCGTGGCGAAGTACCCCACTCCCGCCCAGAGCCGTTGCTGCGAGGTGAGGCCGGAGGCCCGCGGATCGATCTGCCCCGTCCAGAGTGCCCGAATGCGCGGAAACGCGACCCACGCGATCAACAGGAAGAAGATCAGGCTGAAGCCGCTGTGTGCGAAGAACAGCATCCATACCAGGAACAGCGGCAAACCGACGAGCCACAGGCGCGCGTCGATCGCGCCGGCAACGGCGCCACCATCGAACGGCGGCA
>JBEKAU010000506.1:0-4847 GCA_050015755.1 Vulcanimicrobiaceae bacterium
GCCGCGTCGAGATCCAGAGCCCGAGCGCGACCTTCTTCGTGAGGAAGACCGCGACGTATCGGCTCATCGCGGCGGACACCGGGGCGCTCGATTCCGCATTGCCCTCGGCACGGTCGCTGTTGATCGACGGCGTTACCTATCGCCTTGCACTCGATCGCGGGGCCTGGAACGCGTTCGCGAGGGTACGGTTGAACGCCGGCGTCCACCGCGTCGAGGCGACGTGGATCTCGCCCTACGACCGTCTCGAGCTGGCCTGGGTCGCGCCGGACGCGCGCGACGACGCGACCACAGCGTTGCTGGCAGCCATTCCGCGCGACCCGCGAGCCGTCCCGGCACGAAGTACGCCTGGTACGCACGGTGCGTTCTGGCCGAACGGACTGAGCACGCCGCTTGCGGTCGGTGCCGGTGCGGCGTCGTCGCCGGCGCGGCTGGTCTGGGAGCATCCGCGCAGCGTGTTCAGCAGCAATCCGGTTGCCGCGCGCTGGGCGCTCGACCCGGCACTCTATCGCTGGAACGTCGCCCCGTGGCGAGCCGCGACCATTTGGACCTCTCGCACGCGCGTAGGTGTCGTGTGGACCGGACACGCGCCGACCGATGCGATCTTGCGGGTCCATGTTGCCTCATTGGGGCACGGCGTCGTCGTTGAGCACCCCACCACGCTGGCGCTCGCGGACTGGACCGGTGCCGAACCCGGTGATCCCCGCGAGCGTTCCGTGTCGTATCCGCACCTTGCAGGGTGCAATGATGCTCGACGTGCCGAAGACCGCCGATACCTGCGCGGTCGCCTTGACGTCTTTGTCGCCCGAGGACGCACTGGTGACGGCGCACGTGCAAGGCGAGGTCGATCCGCTCGCGGCGAAGGCGCAGATCCGCCTCGCGGCGGACGTGCGCGAACGCGATGGACGCACGCTCCACCTCGAGTGGCCGGTCGCGGGAGTGGTCGACATTCCCGTCTATGCCGAGCTTGCGCCGGCAGATGCCGCCGACGCCGTCGGCGTGCGCTATGCGCTGATCGTCGACCGCGCGGGCGGCGGAAAGGGTGCACTGGTATCGCTCGGCACCTCCGTCCAGGTCGCTGCGCCGCGGCACCAGGTCGTGCCCGACCTGCCTCGAATCGCGCTGGCGTCCTACGAGCGCCCGGACCCCGTCGACGTCGACGTCACCCTCCCGGCTTCGCCACGCGGGCGGTGGCTGGTCTTGAGCGAGTCGTTTCACCCCGAGTGGGAGGCGCGGCTCGGAAGTCAGAGGTTGGATCACGTCGCAGTGGACGGTTTCATGAACGGCTGGTACGTCCCACCGACGAGCCAGACGCAACACGTGCGGCTCTTCTTCACTGCCGAGCGGTGGTATCGCGTGTCCGCGGCGATCTCGATCGTCGCTTTGCTCGTGCTGCTCGCGGCGTGGATCGGGCGGCGCATCGCATGACGCTGCGCAGTGCGCTCTGCGCGCTCGCTGCGGGTGCCCTCCTGGTCGCCGCGTGCACACCGGCGACGATCGGCGAGGGTGCGGCAGCGCTCGCGTTGCTCGCTCTTGCGCTCGGTGCGCTCCCGATCCTTGAACGGTACCGGCTGCGGCCGTGGCGCGAGCTGCGAACGCTGGTGGTCCTGGCGCTGCTCGCGCCGTTGATCGGTGCGTTCGTCCCGGCGGCCGGCGAGGCCGCAGCGACGCTCTTCGTCCTGGCGATGATCGCCCTCGCGTTGACGGCGCTGCGCCCGCGCAAGCGCCATGGATGACCGCGCGCGCGTCGCGCGGCTCGCCGTCGTTCTGGTCGCGATCGCGACGGCGGCGCTCTTCGCGTCCTTCGTGTGTCAGTCGGGCGTTCCGGCGCTGCGGCACGATTGGTCGTGGCCGCCGGATCGGGCGCTCGCGTGGCCGTGGCTGCGCGATTCATCGGCGGGCTGGACCTCCTCCGGGCTCGGCGCGGCGCGAGCCTACCCGACCGACTATCTGATCGACGTCGCGATCGCAGCGGCGATCGCGTGCTTCGGAGCGGCGGCCGGTTTGTTCGTCATCGCTTGGGCGGCTGCGGCGCTCGTCTTCGCGGCGGCGTTTGCATTGGTGCGGCCCCCGCTCGAGCGGCCGTGGGTCGGACTCCCGGCCGGGGTCGTTGCCGTGTTCAATCCGTGGACCTACGACGAAGTCGTGGCCGGGCATCTGCTCATGATCATCGCCTTCGCCGCAATGGGCCTGACCGTGGCGACGCTGCGCGATCGCCGCCGTGCGCCGCTGATCGAAGTGCTGCTCGCCTTCCACCAGCTGCAGTTCTTCGTCGTGTGCATCCTGGTTGCGCTGCGGCGCCTGTGCCGCGCCGAGCATCGCCGCATGCTGGTGGTGCTGCTCCTGGTCGTTGCCCCCATCGCGGTCGGCGTTGTCTTCGACCGTCACTCCCTCTTGCAGACGCCGCGTTTGGTCAGTTGGGAGCGCGAACAGGCAGTGGCGCCGCTTGACGCGCTGCTGCTGCGCGGGTATTACACCGGCTATGCGCGTCCGACCGAGCCATGGTCGATGCTCGGGATCGCGCTCACGCTCGCGCTCGCGGCGCTCGGCGCATGGCGAGCGCGCCGCGAGCCCGCGGCACGACTTGCCGTGACCGCGATCGTGCTGGTCGTCGCGTTCGCCGGCGCGTTGCTCTCGCCGTTCGCCGAGATCGTGGGCCGCGCGTATGCGCTCGTTCCGGCACTCTCGCTCTATCGTGAGACATACGACGTGGTCGGACTGGTGCTGTTGGCCTACCTCGTCCTGTGGCAAACGTTGGCCGCTTCGCGCGTCGCGATGCTGATTGGCGGGCTGGCGGCAGCGTGTTCGCTGATCGGTTGGGTGGTCGCGCCCCCGGCGCACTGGTGGGTCGCGGCGGCGACGATCCCGCGTCCTGTCGCGGACGTCCCGGCGGGCGCGCGCGTTGCCTTTCTGCCCGCGTTCCAACCGCTCGCATTCGACGGGCGCGGTTCGGGTGCGGACCCGGATGCGCGCATCTTTCCCTCGGGAGGAACCGCGCTCAACGAGTATTTGCCAAGCTATCCGGTCAACGCAGCACTCGCGCGCGCCGCGTCGACCGGACGCACCGATGCGCTGGCGGCGCTCTCCGTCACTGCACTGGTGTGTCGTCCGTGGTTGGCGACCGTGCAATTCTCGGTGAGCCGCGTCGTCGGCGCGCCGACCGAGGTGCCGTGCCGAAGCCAGCGGCTCGCGGGGGCGCCCGAGCTCGCCTTGGTGCCCGGGACGCCGCCGACCGTCTCGGTCGGCGCCCGGCTCGGCGCGCACGCGGTGCTGTTCAGCGACCTCGGCGTTGGACCGGCACTCGTCGACCCCTCGCAGTCGTGGATCGACGCGAGCTTTGCGTTTGCGGCCGAACCCGAGCTCGCGCAAGCCTATGGCGGCGTGTACACGCAGTCGGACCTTCCGCTGGCGGTCCCACCGGCGGCGCGCGCCGCGCTCGTCGGCGTCGCGGCGGGCAGTTTGCTCGACGACCGCGATCGCGTCATCGCGCGCGCCGGTGCACTCGCATGGCGCGAGGTGGACGGTGCGCGCGAACTCCGTTGTCACGGAGCCTGTGTCGTCGCCGCCCTCGCCGACGGGTTACCGCATGATCCGGCCGAGCGCCCTGTCTCTCAAGGCCAAGCGGTCGCCTTCTTTCATCCGCTTTCGTGGCTGGTGGAAGCGCGCGTCCCAGCGCACACCGAAACGGCGGTCCTGGTGTGGAACGAGGGCTACGACCCGCACTGGGCGCTGTACGGGACTTCGGCGCGCCATGTGCGAACAGACGGAGTCGTCAATGGGTGGATCCTCCCTGGCGATCCGACCGAGCGCCGCATCACGATCGTTCACATCGCAGCGGCACTGCAGGCGTTCCTGGAGATCGTCGCCCTCGCCGCATTGGCGGCAGTCGCCGCGGTGACCGGCGTGCGACGCTTCCGATGAACGCACTCACCTCGCCGGGTCCGCTCCGCGTCTCGTTCGTCTCCGCAGTGCTGAACGAAGAGCAGCGTCTGCCCGAACTGCTTGCATCGATCGCGCGGCAGTCGTATCCTCGCGAGCGCGTCGAGATCATCGTCGCCGACGGTGGATCCACCGATCGAACCGTCGCGCTATTGCAGGACGCCGGTGCGCGCGTGGTCGCCAACCCGCTGCGGAGATGCGAGCCCGGTATCGCGCTTGCGCTCGCTGCCGCGAGCGGCGAGGTCGCGGTGGTGCTGGCAGCCGACAACCCGCTCGACGACCGGCACTTTCTCGAGCGCCTGATGGCACCGTTCGACGATCCGCGCGTGTCGGTCGCGGTGCCGACCGTCGTGAGCACGGCGCGTGACGGGCTCACCAATCGGTACCTCAACGCGTTCACCGATCCGTACAATCACTTCGTCTACGGGGCGACCTGCGCTCCGCGCACGTTCGGCGCGGCCTATCCGCTCGTTGCCTCCGGCGTGGGTTGGCGCGTCTACGATGTCGCGGCGGGACTGCGCGCCGGTCGCCCGCCGTTGATCGCCCTCGCGCAAGGCGTTGCCGTGCGCTTGCCGTTCGTGCGCGATCCGGACCAGGTCGAAGACGACGTCGAACCGATCTTCGACGCGATCGATCGCGGCGGATTGGTCGCGGTCGTTCCGGCGGCTCGAATTCAACATCACACCGTGCGCGACGTCCACGATTTCTTGGGCAAGTTTGGTCCGCGTATCACCGTGCGGCTCGAAGATCGTGGTCAGCCGGTGTGGCACCGGGCACGCCGGCTCTCTCGCGCGCGCATGCTGCGGACCTATGCCTTTCCGTTCTACGCCGTTTCCCTGATCGGGCCGCTGCTCTGGAGCGTGGCCGGGTTTGCGCGCGATCGCGAGCCGCTGTGGTTCTATCACCCCGTT
>JBEKAU010000507.1:0-2627 GCA_050015755.1 Vulcanimicrobiaceae bacterium
CGCCTCGACGAACCTGTCTTCCTCGACGCCAACGATCTCAAGAAAAGACGTTGCGTTCTGGCGTCGGGTGGGGGAGAATGAGGACGTGGGCATCGAGGCGATCGTCCTCGTCGGTGCAGTCGGCTTCCTGATCGTAGGATGCACGATGGGCTTCGGCGCCGAGACGGATCCCCCGCCGGCACCCCGCCGGCGTTGCCCCTTCACGATCGTGCGCATCCGCCATCTCGACGACGACGGCGAAGTCCACTGGCGCGTCGGCTGGAACTGACTCCCGGCTAGTAGCCGAGGTAGCTTCGGCGGACGCGGTCGTTGTGGACGAGCTCGTCGCTGGGGCCACAGGCCGCGACGCGGCCGGTCTCCAGGACGTACGCGGTATCGGCCGCCTCGAGCGCGACGGTCGCGTTCTGCTCGGCGACCAGGATCGTCACCCCGTCCTCGCGGTTGATCGTGCGCAGCAGCGCGAAGATGTCACGCACGATCATCGGCGCGAGCCCCAGCGACGGCTCGTCGAGCAGCAACAGCTCCGGGTCGAGCATCAGCGCGCGCGCGATCGCCAGCATCTGCTGCTCGCCGCCGCTGAGCGTGCCGGCCGACTGGTGCTTGCGCTCGGCGAGCCACGGGAAGGACGTGACCAGCTTCTCTTCGCGCTCGCGGATGCGGCGGCGGTCGCTGCGCACGTAGGCCCCCAGCGCCAGGTTCTCGCCGACCGTCAACGCGCCCAGCGTACCGCGGCCTTCGGGGACGTGTGCGATGCCGAGCCGTGCCGCGTCTTCGGGTCCGCCGGTGAACGGCTTGCCACGAAAGGACACGCTGCCGGTCCGCTTGATCGCGCCGGTGAGGGCGCGCAGCGTGCTCGTCTTGCCGGCGCCGTTCGCACCGAGCAGCGCCACGAACGCGCCGGACTCGACCACCAGGTCGACGCCGTGGATCGCCTCGATCTCGCCGTAGCGCGCGCGCATGTCGCGCGCTTCCAACAATGCCACGCTAGACCGCTCCGAGGTAGGCTTCGATGACGGCGGGGTTCTGCTGCACCGCCTCCGCCGAGCCGTCGGCGAGTTTGCGCCCCGACGCCAGCACGACGATGTGATCGCAGACTTTCATGACCAGTTGCATATGGTGCTCGACCATCAAGATCGAGGTGTCGAACTCGCTCGCGATCGCACGGATCGTCTCGCCCAGACCGGCGACCTCCTCATGATTGAGGCCGGCCGCCGGCTCGTCGAGCAACAGCAGCGTTGGACGAGCCATCAGCGCACGCGCCAGCTCGACCGCCTTGCGCGTGCCGTACGGCAGGCCATGCACGTACCGTCCGGCCAGCGAGGACAGACCGAGCTTGGCGAGCACCGCGAGCGCCTCGTCGGTGACGCGCGTCTCGGACATCGCGCGGCTGCGCGCATGCGCACCGACTCGCACGTTGTCCAAGACGCTCATGTAGCCGAAGAGCGCGACGTTCTGGAACGTACGCGCGATTCCGCGACGAGCGACGTCGTACGGAGCGACCCGTAAGAGGTCCTCGTCGCGGAAGAGCACCTGCCCGCTGTTCGGCTGATACAAGCGGGTGATGCAGTTGAAGCAGGTCGTCTTGCCCGCACCGTTCGGGCCGATCAGGCCGGTAATCTGACCTTGCGCGGCATCGAACGAGACGTCGGTCAGCGCGCTGATGCCGCCGAACCGGATCGTCAGGTCACGAACGGAGAGCAGAGACGCCACGACCTACTTCGTGTCGCCCATCGACGAGTTGCGGGTATCGGTCAGGATGCCCATCGGCGACCAATCCGTGTTCAGCCACTTGGCCGTGATCATCTGGGTGATCGGGAAGCGGAAGGTCGGCGTGGTGCGGATGACCACCCCCGGATAGGCCCACGGATTGTTCGGCTCGTTGATGTGCGTGACGGCTTCCATCAGCTTGGCGCGGGTGATGTCGCGGCCGGCCCGCTTGAGGCAGTCGACCATGGTGAACGCGATCCCCATCCCATAGAGGTAGTTGCCGTCGGTGAGATCACCCTGCGGCAGATACTTGCCCATGATCTCGGCGTAGAGTTTGACGCCCGGATCGGTGCCGTAACGCGCCGTGTTGGCCGGGTCCTTGAGGTAGATCGTCGTGATGATGCCGTTGATGGCCGCCGGTCCGGCACCCGTCAACTTCTCGACGATGCGCATGTAGGGGATGGCGTTGGCGACGTTGTTGAGGTACGTGAGGGGATGCCAACCCTGCTTGTACGCCGAGATCATCGCGCCGATCGCGAACTTCGGCGTCGCGAAGATCATGTAGGTGTCGCAGCCGGCCGCCTTGAGGGAGGCGACCTGCGAGTTGACATCGGGATCGCTGGTCTCGTACGAAGCCATCTTGACGATCAGGTTCTGGTGCGATCCCAGCCCGCGCTTGAGACCGGTGATCAAGTCGTTGCCGTAGTCGTCGTTCTGGTAGAGGATCCCGATCTTCGCGTGGGGATGTTCCTGCACCACGTTCTGGCCGTAGATGATCCCCTCGGCCTGGTAGTCCGGCTGCCAGCCGATGGTCCAGGGAAACTCCTTGTAGTCGCGGCCGAACTTCGAGGCGCCCGTCGCGACGAACAACTGCGGCACGCCGTTCTGATTGAGGTACGGACGAATGGCGGTGTTGACTT
>JBEKAU010000508.1:0-2621 GCA_050015755.1 Vulcanimicrobiaceae bacterium
TTCCTCTCTCGTGCCCACGCCGATCAACCCGGCGGCGGCAGCTGTGGCCGCTCGGGTGCATCGCGCACGGCATCCTCGAGTGCTGCCATGACCGCCAGCACGACGTCCTCGCGCCAGTGCCGCGCGACGACCTGCACCGCGATCGGCAGACCGGCACTCCCCGTTTCGACTGTCGCTGCCGCACGGTCGATCAGATCGCGCCCGGCCGCGCGCGGCGTCGCCTCGTCGGCGCGCACCCGCGTGATCGGCACCGCGCCCGCCGGCATGCCGAGCAGGTTGTAGAGCATCGCGTAACTGGCGGCGCTGCTGAGGTAGTAACTGCTGCCGTGGGTGAGCGCCGGCAGCGCATGCGGCGGGCAGAGCAGCGCGTCGATCCCGGCGCGATCGAGATCGGCGACGAAACGCCGCCGATACGCCGCCTGCCGCTCGACCAGCGTCCAGAAGCGATCGGTCGACACCCGCGCGATCGCGCGCACCGTGCTGGCCAGCCGTCGTTGTCCGCTCGCGGCGAGCAACGCGGCGACCAGCGGCCGCAGCGCGCTGGGCAGCTGCGCTGCTTGCACGAGCGAGGTGATGCGGCGATCGCGCGGCCCGCCTCCCAGCCGGCGCACCGCAGCGGTTGCACCGTCGGCCGAGAGGATACCGAAGAAGAGCGCCATCGCGCCGGCGACGTCGGGCGGCGCGAACGGCACGATCTGCGCGCCGCGCGCGGCGAGCGCATCGGCCGCTTCACGCACCGCACGCCGCACCGCGGGTGAGGCCGGGAAGAAACCGTCGTCGTCGTAGACGCCGATCCGCATGCCCACGATCGGCACCCCGGCGGGATCGCCGAGCGGCACCGGCGGCACGGCGGGATCGAGGCGCTCCTGGCCGGGCGCCGCGAGCACGCGCATCGCGAGGGTGAGGTCCTCGACACGGCGCGCCATCGGACCCGGCTGCGAGATGATCGCGATCTGCCCGTTCGCGAACGCGGCCGGCCGCGCGTCCTCGTTCGTCAAGCGCCAACTGGTGGGCTTGAGCGCGACGATGCCGCAGGCGTGCGCCGGGCAACGCAGACTGCCGCCGATGTCGCTGCCGAGCCCGAGCGGCGAGCCGCACGCGGCGATGATCGCCGCTTCGCCGCCGCTGCTGCCGCCCGGCGCGCGCTCGGCGTTCCACGGGTTGACGCTGCGGCCGTAGACCGGATTGTCGGTCTCGTTGTAGAGCAGCAGCTGCGGCACGTTGGTCTTGCCGAGCACGATCGCACCGGCCGCGCGCAAACGCGCGACCAGCGGCCCGTCGCCGGTATCACGCACCGCGCCCGGCACGCCGAGCGTCGCCGGCATGCCGTCGACCTGGAACTGCTCCTTGATCGTGACCGGAACGCCGTGCAGCGGGCCGCGCGGCGCGCCGGCCCGCTGGGCGGCGTCAGCCTGATCGGCTTCCGCGCGCGCAGCGGCGAAACGTTCCACGACGAGCGCGTTGAGCGCCGGATTGACGGCCTCGATGCGCGCGATGCACGCGTCGACCGCCTCGCGCGACGTGCAGGCGCCGCTCGCGATCGCGTCGGCGAGCTGCGCTGCGCCGAGGCGCTCGAGCGGAACCGCCGTGTGCATCATCGCTAGACGACGACCGAGTTCGCCAGCTCTTCGAGCAGCGTGGGCCGATGGGGCGCCCAACCGAGTTCGCGCTCCGCCTTGCCGCCGTCGATCTGCTGATCGGAGATCAGCGCGTCGGCGAAGGGTCCCATCACCGTCCGTGCCGCTTCGAGCGTGATCGACTCGACCGGGTCGTCGCTGCCGGCGGCGCGCGCCGCCGCGTTGGCAATCTCACCATAGGGGACCGACGCACCGCGTACCGCGTTGTAGATCCCGCGCGCAATGCGTTGGTCGACGACCGCGCCGTACAATTCCGCCAGCGCGTCGTGCCGCACCGTCGACCAGCGGTTGTCGCCCTCGCCGATGATGCGCAGCTGGCCTTGCCGCGCCTGCTCGACCATCTGGCCCGGGATCCCGCCGCCGTCGCCATAGACGATGCCGGGCCGCAGGACGATCGCGCGCAGCCGTCCCTGTTGCGCGAGAACGAGTTCTTCGTGCGCCGGTCGCCAGGCGACGAGCGGCAAGGGCACGAGCGGTGCCGTCTCGTCGACGACGGCGTCACCGCGCGAGCCGTACACCCAGACACCGCTGGTGTAAACGAACGTCCGCCCGGCCGGCAGCGCGTCGAGCAGCGCTTCGAGCGCGTCGCGTTCGAGCTGCACGCCGGGTCCGGCGTAGTCGAACGCGCAGTGCACGACGGCATCGACATTCGCCGCTTCGGCGCGCAGCACGTCGAGATCGGCGAGCGAGCCGCGCACCGGGATCGCGCCGAGCGCGTGCACCGTGCGTTCTCCCTCGTCGCTGCGCGCGAGCGCGTGGACGACGTGGGTACGACGGCGCAGTTCGCGCACGACGCTGCGTCCAACAAAACCCGTGGCGCCTGTGACCAAGACCGGCATGTCAGCCTCCCGCGACGCGTGGCCGCGCAATGATCGTGATGATGTCGAACACGACCGCGACTTCCGCCGCGGTGATGCAGGCGCGAATCGCCCAGTGGGGACCCCAGTCGATCGTCACCAGCGCGAGGGCGACCGCAACGCAGTA
>JBEKAU010000509.1:0-2620 GCA_050015755.1 Vulcanimicrobiaceae bacterium
ACGAGCGCAACGAACTGATCATCGTCGTGACGCCGCACATCGTGCGCGGTCCGAACGACACGCTCAGCCCCGGTCCCGCGTTCCACGAGACGCCAGTACCGCAGGCGTTCCCGACCCTCGCGCCGGGCACGACGCTGCCGCCGCCGTCGAGCCAAGCTCCGCCGGTCGTCCTCACGCAGGTCCAAACGGCGCCGGTCGCTGCATCCTCGCCGGAACCGTCGACCTCGCCTCGTGCAAGCGGCTCGCCGTCGCCTTCGCCCTCCCCCGGCACGTTCAGCTACGGCAGCGCGCCGACCAGCAACGTGGTGCGTTCGACCGATCCGGTGAAGATCTACGCGGCGACGTTCACGCCGACGAGCCTGAGCAACGGGACCTCGTGCCACGTCACGGTGGTGACCTCCAGCAATGCGGTCGCCGCCAAAATCGTCATCGGCACCAACTCGATTTCGCTTGGGCAAACCGGATTCGGCCAATGGCAAGGGACCTTCCCGTTCCCAGGGGGCGCCGTACCGCCGGGCCAGCCCGTGACGATGTCCCTCATCGTGTCGCGCATCGACGGCACCACCGCGTCGCTTGCCATCCCGGTGACCGTCCTCGGCAACTGACCTCGTTCTCCCGCTACGGAGATTCCCCATGACGGATCGCTCGCGTCTCTCGGTTCTGCTCCTCGCTGCGTGCTTCACGCTCTCCGGCTGCGGCGGCGGAGGCGGAAGTTCGTCCAGTAGCGGCGGTGGTGGCGGCACCCCGGCAACGGCTGCGCCTGTCCCGACGGCGACGCCGGTCACCGGTGCGACGCAGACGATCGCCGTGAACGCGAGCGCGACCCTCACCGCGCGCTTGACCGACGGCAGCTTCATCGCGTCGTTGAGCGTGCCAATCACCTCGGCGCAAGCGGGCTCGATGGTCGCGCTCACGCTCACGCCGACCACGCCGGTCGCGATCGGCGAGCCCAACAGCCGCATCCGCAGGCCCGCATACGTCGATGCGAACACCCTCTACCTCGTCGTCTCGACCACCGGCTCGTTCAGCACGGCGCAAACACCGTCGCTCACCTTCAGCGGCTTGCCGCAGTCGGGCGCGTACACGCTCGGTCAAATGACGATCAACACCAGCGGCACCAGCGCCGTCACGCAGCTTGCGACCGGGACGGCATCCGGCGGCAACATCGCCTTCGCCCCCGTTGCGACCGGACTCACCGTCTCCTCAGGCAGCTATCTGGTTTTCACGCTCTCGCCGGGTGGCGCCGGCGCCCCGTCACCGACCCCGGGCCCCGACGCCGCCTACACATGCCCGTCGAGCGATAGCGATACGTCGACCGTACGCGGCAACCTCGCGCAAGCCCAGAGCGACGCCGTGCGGCGTCCTCCGCTGCGCGCGAGCGCGCATGAGAGCGGCATCACCCGTCTCGCGGTATTCTACGACCGCAGCGTCGCGAACGATGCGCCGCGCTCGATCCTCGGCCGCGAGCAGCAGGCCGGCGCGCGCCTCGTCCGCAGTATCGACTTCGCACACACCGGCCACGTCGTTCACGTGCTGGCCGTGCCCGCCAGCAATCTCGCGGCGACCGAAGCGGCGCTGCGCACACAACCCGGCGTCGAACGGGTTGCCTTTACCGGCGCGCGGCGCGGGCTCTCGACCGTCGGTCAGCGCTACTTCGCCCAAGACCCGTATTTCATCGGATTCAACAACGCCACCGCGCCGGAGTTCGAGAGCTATAATCCAGGCACGGCGTTCAGCGTTCCTGGCCAATGGGACATGCACGACATCGGACTCGACTACGCGTTCGACTACAGCCAGCCCAACAACGGCAGCAAGGTCCAGAACGCTTCGGCGCTCGGCTCGGCGTCGGTCACCATCGCGGTCATCGACACCGGCGAAGACCCGACGCATCCGGAGCTGAGCGGCAAGATCCGCTTGCAGCACTGCTTCGTGACCGATCCCAACACCGATACCGTCTCGTCGACCGACTTCGAGACGGACCCGCAAGGCCACGGCACCGACGTGACCGGTATCGCGGCGGCCGACATCAACGACGGCGTCGGTTTCGTCGGCGCGGGTGGCAACGCGACCATCGCCGCTTACCGCGTCTTCCCCGAGCCGGACGACACGTGCGAAAGCGCCGCACCCGACGAGCAGTGCAGCTCCGATACTGCCGACGTCGCGGCCGCCATCGAAGACGCCGTCACCGCACAGGTCAACGTCATCAGCATGAGCCTGGGCGGCTATATCGACGGTGAGAACCAAGGCTGCAGCTCGCCCGGCGTCGACGGCGACCCGGTCGAGGGATCCGCCGTCGCCGATGCGATCGCCGCCGGGATCGTCGTCGTGGCCGCCGCCGGCAACGACGGCAACGGGGCGCTCGAAGCCCCCGCCTGTGACTCCGGCGTCATCGCAGTCGGCGCGAGTTCGCTCGACGACGGCCAAGCCAACGGCAGCGGCCATACCGGTGGCACCGCCACCACACCGGTCGACTACGTCGCTTCCTATTCCGACTACGACAGCGCCGACGCGTCCACGCCACGCAGTTCTTCTGCCTGGGGGATCGTAGCACCAGGCGGCGACCCACAAGGCGCCTCGGACTATGACAACCTGCATTGGATCGAGAACCTCTGGACCTCGA
>JBEKAU010000510.1:0-2614 GCA_050015755.1 Vulcanimicrobiaceae bacterium
CGTCGTACACCGTGATCGCGTTCGACGTCGAATCGGCGACGAAGAGCTGACGCGTGGCTCCGTCGAACGCGACGCCGCGCGGAGCATCGAGGCCGGCCCAGGTGCCTGCCGTCGACTGCTGGTTTCCGTTGCGGTCGTACACGGTCACCGTATTGGCGGTCACGTTCGTCACATACAGGAACCCGCTATACGAGTCATACGCGATTCCATCAGGTCCGTCGAGATTCGCGAAGGTGCCGCTGACCGTCTTGGGGTTTCCCTCGAGATCGAAGACCGCGATCGACCCGTTGTCCTCGAGGTTGTCTGAGTTTGCCACGTAGAGGTATCCGTCGTCAGGATCGTACGCCAGGCCGTTCGGGCCGTTGAGCCCGGCGAAGGTTCCGGTCACCGTCTGCTGATTACCGTCCTGATCGTAGACCGTGACCGTATTGGTTCCCTGATTGGTGACGTAGAGGAGATGATTTGCAGGCACGTACAGGATGCCGACGGCAACATCGACGTTCGGGAATGTCCCGGCGAGCGTCTGTGCATTCCCGTCCATGTCGAACGCGTACACGTGCCCGCTCCCCGGGATGTCCACGGTGTAGAGCAGCGAGTTTTGCGGGTCGAACGTGATGCCGCCACCGAACGGCGTGCCCGACATCGGGAACGTGCCGCTCAGGGCTACCGCATCTCCGTTGAGGTCGAAGCCGAGCACATCCGGCGTGCTGCCGCCTTGCGTCGTGTAGAAGCGTGGTGGTTGCGCCGGCGTGACCGTTGCGGTCGCGGTCACGGCCGAGCTCTGCGACTGTGGTGCGGGCGTGACGGTCGCGGTCAGCGTGATCGGGCTGGCTTGATAGGAGCCGGTCAGCGTGATCTCGGTCGGCGATGCGGCCGTCGGCGAGGTGACCGTGACTTGCGAGGTATCGCTGCTCGCCACGCTCACGGTCGGCGCGCCCGCGCCCACGATGACGTTCGCGTCGGCGTCGAGCGGCAGCACCAGCGCGGTTTCCGCGGTGTTCGCCATCAAGGTGAAGCCGCTCGCCATCGTCCCGACCAGACCGCTGCTGTTCGAGACGATCAAGACCGACGCGAGTACGCCGCCCAGCGTGAGCGGGAGCGTATTGGCCTGACCGGCGAGGATGGTGAACGCGACGCCCTGTGCTCGTGAGAGGAGATTCCCGGTCGCGTTCGCGCCGTCGTATGCGCTCAGCGTGATCGAATAGTTGCCGGGCGCGAGCGTGAGTGCGATCGTGCAGATGGTGCTCGCGAGCGACGAGGTGCAGCCGGTGGACGTCGGTGTCAGGCCGACGGCCATCGGATACCCCGAGACGGGCGTCGAGCTACCCTGCGGATAGACGATGATCTGCGCGCTCTGCGTCGCCGTCGAGAGATACGCCGGATCGCGGCGCATCGCCGCGCTCGCGCTGGCCTGGCGCGGAATGGTCAGCCGCAGCCGCGTCGACGTCGCGGCACGCGTCGGCGCCGGCTGCGGGCTCGCCCCGTTCGGTCCTCCGCCGCAGGCGGCGAGCACGATCAGTGCGCCCAGCGCTCCCGCGCGAGAGGAAACACGGAACGACCTGGCAGGCAAAGCGATTCTCCGTCTTGGCAGGGTACGCGCGCCCGTTCACGGTCGTTTGGAGGCGACCCTGCAAGGACGCACTCGCTCGCTCGTCCAGCCTGCCTCCCCGACGTCAGGGGTGCGCGAAGTGTTGGTAGACGGCGTACAGGCCGGTGAAGAGCAGCACGCCGATCACCAGGACGATTTCCTGGGCGCGCAGCGTGCGCTCGAGCTTCACCAACTTGCGCAGAACGGTGTCGGGATTCGGGCCGTCGGGGAGCCAGCGCGCATGCCGTTGCAGCGTGGCCACCTCGCTCCGCAGCGCCGGTAAGTCTCCCGAGAAGAGATCGTGGCGTTCCGCGACGATCGCGCGCGCGATGCGGGTACGCTTTCGCAGCAGCCGAGGTCCAAGGCCGAACGGGCCGTCGCCGCGCGCGGCATCCGCCAACAGGCGCGCATGCCAGTGCATCGCCTGCGCTCGCTCGCGCAGCTCACGTACATCGAAGGTGCGGCCGATGACGGCGAGTTCGTCCGCCGACATCGTCGCGTCGGCGAGGGTACACGCCACCAGGGCATCCACGAACTCGTCCTGCGCACCGAACGGGATGAGTCCGTGCGCGAGCATCCCCTGCAGCAGCGCCGCCGCGCCGCGCGTCTCGCCGGCGGCGACGAACCCGTGAAACGAGGCCTGCGACGCCGCCAACGCGCTCTCGGAGATGCCGACGTCGAACGCCGAGACGATGCGGGCCTCCGGCAGCGGCGCGCGCCGCGCCGGCTCCCGTTCGCCCGTGGGCGCGAACACCGCGATGTCGTCCCCTGCGACGCTCGTGACATCGTCGAGTGCGCCCTCGAAGGCGCTGCGGAGGCGCATGAATGCCGTCGGGTCGCCGTCGACGTCGAGGGTCTTCAGCCGTGCGGCGTACGCACGGCGGACCGCGGCCGGATCATCGGTCGGCGCGATCCCCAACTCGTCCCAGCGGCCGTCCGGCACCGGCGCGCTCAGGCCAACGAGCCGTCGTCGAAGCGCGCGACGAGCGTTTCGAGGGTGTGGGCTGCCGGACGAATCCGGTCGGT
>JBEKAU010000511.1:0-2607 GCA_050015755.1 Vulcanimicrobiaceae bacterium
ACAGGCCGAAGACGAACGGCAAACCGGTCCACGCCCGCCACGCCTCAGCTAGGTCGAAGACGTGCGCGGGGGCCAGTTCCTCCCGTGCCTGCAGCGCGTCGTCGCCGATCAAGAGCGTCGGGCGCAGCGTGCGCGCCTGCGCGAGCGCGTCGTCGACGACCTCGTAGCGCGGCTGGACATGCGGATAGCGGCTCAGGATCGTCTCGAGCAGCGCGCGGCCCGACGCGGAGTCGCGGGTCAGCGCGACCGACGGCGCGGCGAGCCGCTCGGGCGGCAGCGGTGAGACGAAGACGACCGACCGGACCGGACCGTCGGCGGCGATGCACAGGTCACCCAGCGGCGCGAAGCGGTCGCGGTGGCGCAGGTAGTGCGCCGCGCTGATCGCGGCGACGTCGATCTCGCCGGCCAACAGCGCCGCGTTGAGCGCGGTCGGCACCCCGCGCACGACCTCGACGTTGCGCGCCAGCACGCCGTGATCGAACGCGGTCTCGACCGGGGCGACGTTGACGTACGGGATCCGCCCGTAGCGCAGCGGGCTCACGCGAGCACCGGTTCGGCGGGCGCCGGCATCTCGTCGTCGGGCGTCCAGTCGTAGGGGAAGGTCTGGTAGGTCGAGTTGCGCCGCACGGGCACGTAGCCGACCTCTTCGATCAAGCGGCGGAACTCGCGGTCGTCGACGTACTGGCCCGAGCGTGTCCCGGCGCTGTGGTAGATGCGTTCCTCGTCGGTCGAGCCGTGGGTGCCGTCCATGTCGTCGGCGCCGAACTCGAGCGCCAGCTGACACACCTTGAGGCCCTGGATCATCCAGTAGGCCTTGATGTGGTCGAAGTTGTCGAGCATCAGGCGTGCGACCGCGAAAGTGCGGATGTCGTCCAGGCCCGAGGTCCAGCCGTGCGAGGACATCGCGTTGCCGTCCGGATGGAACGCCAGCGGGATGAACGCGTTGTAGCCGGGCGAGCGCCGCTGCGATTCGCGCAGCAGGATCAGGTGCTCGACCCGCTCCGTGAGCGTCTCGATCGTACCGTAGAGCATCGTCGCATTCGACGCGACGCCGTGACGGTGCAGCGTCTCGTGGATCTCGAGCCAGTGCGCGGTGTCGACCTTGTTCGGGCACACCTCGGCACGGAAGCGATCGGCGAAGATCTCGGCGCCCCCGCCGTTGACGTTGTCGAGGCCGGCCTCGCGCAGCGTGCGGCAGATGTCCTCGTACGAGAGACGATGCCGGCGCGCCATGTAGTCGATCTCGGCGGCGGTGAAGAGCGAGAGCTGAACGTGCGGCAGCGTCGCCTTGAAGTGCCGCATCAGCGGCAGCCAGTAGTCCAAGCTGAGCTGCCGGGGATCGTGGCCGCCGACGATGTGGAGCTGGTTGAAGTTCGTCCCGGTCTCGAGTGCCTTGGCGACGACCTCGTCGGCCGACATGCGCACCTTCTCCGCGTCGCGCTCACCCTTGGCGAACGAGCAGAACTGGCAGTTCGCGTAACAGACGTTCGTCGAGTTGATGTAGCGGTTGAGCACGTAATAGACGTGCTTGCCGCTCTTGCGCTCCTTGGCGGCCTTGGCAAGCCGGCCGAGGGTATGCAGGTCGGGCGTCCGATAGAGGGTCAGCCCATCATCGAGCGAGAGCGGGATGCCGGCGTCGAGCTTCTCCTCGATCGCGCGCAGCGCAGGGTCGGCCATCGTCACCTGGGGTCGCATCCTCCTAAGAACTCCCCGGCAGCGTACGGGGATGGCCCTCGCCGAGGCAAGGACGTTGGTCGGTGGGGGTTCTCCACCGGGCCCTCGCGTCCCGGCGGCGCAACGCAGGAGCAACCTCTCCGGGGCGGCAACGGCGCGGCATGGCGAAGCACACGGCGCGCTGCCCGCGCTGCGGTCACTCGATGGCCTATCACACCCTCGAGGACGGCGAGCCCGTGTGCAGCCAGTGCGTCGACAACGACCCGATGGCGCCGTGCGCGCCCCACGTGAGTCGGAATCGGTCATAATCTTTCGGGGGTTCGCATCTGCCCGAACTGAACGGTGAGGCGGCGCGTGACTGCTCGCATGTCACGCCTTCATTCTCGCTCTCTGTCGAAATAGGGTGTTATTTTGCAGATCCATCAACGAGCGATCCGCCCTCTCTCCCTCGCTGTTGCGGCCCTCTCGCTCAGCCTCGCCGGCTGCAGCGGCGAGCAAGGCACCACCATCCCAGCGGCGCCCTCGGGCTCGGGCCCGTCGTCGGTCGCGCGCGCGACCCCGCAAGAGATATGCGCGCCGACGCTGTGTGGCGCGTACGTCGTCGACATCGGACCCGTCGCCACGAAGCCGGATCTTCCGGAGTGCGCTGGGGACGTCAATCCGCCACCGACCACGCCGTTCAAATCCTGCTACATCTTCAACGGCGGGAACGACGAATATTACATCGCCACGCTCGTGAACTGACACAAATGCAAAGGGTGGGGCGATGCGTCGCCCCACCCTTTCTGTGCCGGCGGGTTTAGGGCCCGTACGACTTGGCGATCTCGCCGAGCACGTCGGTCGTGCCTGGGACGCGCTCGAGGTGCGGGGAACGCGGGCCACCGGTGTAGTTGAGCGAGATCGTGCGGTACACGTTGCCGCCTTCGAGCAGCA
>JBEKAU010000512.1:0-2604 GCA_050015755.1 Vulcanimicrobiaceae bacterium
TCCGGCCTGACTTTCCACCCTCCGTGGTGGTACAAGTGGTGGCACTAACGACAGATCGCGACTCTGCAAGTCAGACGGAATGACGAAAAAACCGCGTCGTGACGCGGTTCTCGTGGAGCCGACGGCCGGACTCGAACCGGCGACCTGCTGATTACGAATCAGCTGCTCTACCAACTGAGCTACGTCGGCATGTTCGCACGGGCATCGCGCCCGGCGGGGGGACCGCCCAAGGTTCGCGTGCCCGACCTCTGACCCTCTAAACGGCGGTCAGGATTCGGTCAGGACCGCGGTAGGGCAGGCAGGGGGGCGGGCGAAGCCCATCTGCGTGCTCCGACGGCTCGCGGTCCTCGGTTTTCTGGTCGCGTGCATCGTGCTGGCGCCGGCCGCCGCGCGGGCCCAAGACACCGCGCCCATCCTTCCGCCGGGGACGCCGCTCGGGGATGCCGCGCCGGCGTCGTTGCTGGCGCCGAGCACGCTCCAGGCGACCTTTCGGGTGCCGCCGATCGGCGGGCTCTCGATCGCGACGACGTGGCTGGCGCGCGGATTCACCGTCACCCTCACCTATCCGGGTGGCCGGCACGAGACGATCGTCGCAACGCCGAGTCTCCCGGGCGGACTCCTCGGCGTTCGACTCCCAGACGACGCGTGGCGTGCGACGCGGATCGACGTTGGCGGAACGCTGGTGAGCCAAGAGGCGATCCCGGTCCTCATCACCGACGACATCCTCGCGCGGTCCGTCGCGCGCCGCTGGTGGGACGTCGTCGCGTGCGGCGCGTTCTTCGCGCTGGCGTTGCTCGCCGCGATTCTGGCACTGGTCCGGCGCACGCGCGCATACGCGGCCTTGACCGTCGCGGCGGCGGCGAATTGTCTCTTGTCGATTCCCTTCGTCGGTATCGTGCGGCCGCCGCCGGACGTTAGTCAGCCGCTGCACGCACTCGTGTTCGCACTCGGCCTCGCCGCGACGTTGACCGTAATCCTCAATGCGGCTGCGGCTGCGCGACCATCGCGCGCGCTCGTCGTGCTCACGATCATCCTCGCCGCAGCGACCGCGGTCTACGTCGCCGGTGACGACATCGCGCAAGATCTGTGGCTCGGCGGGAATGCGGTCCTCTTGGGCATCCTCGATCACGCGTTGCCGACCGCGGTCGCGCTGGCGACACTCGCGATCGCGTTGGTGGCGGCGCGACGTACGCCGAACGGCGCGCTTCTGGTCGTGGCGACCGCCGCGGCCACGATCGCCGCGGGCCTCGGCCTCGTCCTTCCCTTCTGGCACGACGACGCGGTCGGGCCCATCCTGCACGTCGCGCTCACCGCCGGTCCGCTCGCGGAGCTGCTGCTCCTCGCCGCGCTGCTCGCCACCACGGACGTACCGGCCGTCGTCGCGCTCGCACCGGCCCCGCTCATCGCCGCACCGCCGCCAGCGCCAGTCGAGATCGACGGCCTGACCGGCGTCGCGAACCGGATCGCGTTTGCCGACGCGCTGCGCGCCGCATGGCACGCGAGCGAGGGTGCGTCGCTGGCGCTCGTGCTGCTCGACCTCGACCACTTCCGCCGCTACAACGAGCGCTACAGCCACCTCGAAGGCGATGAGGCCCTGCGTCGCATCGCATCGGCGCTCGCCGGTGCCTGCGCCGACGTCCCCGATGCACTGGTCGCCCGTTACGGTGACGACGAGTTTGCTCTGCTGCTGCCCGGCCAGGGCCCCCGCGCGGCGCTGGCGCTCGCGCAGCGCGCGCACGCCGCGATCGGCGCGCTGCAGATCCCGCACACCGCTGTCCCGCTGCTGCACCTGCACGCGAGTGTCGGCGTGGCAGCGTGCGTGCCCGAGCGCGACGTCGCGCCCGACGCGCTCCTACGCCGCGCCACCGCGGCGCTCTACGTTGCCAAAACGATGGGCCGCAATCGGGTCGTCCTCGACGAACCTCAGGAGCCGCTGAAGACGGAGTCCGGGAACCCTTCGTTGAGCGCGTAGTCGCCGTATTCCAAGTCGGCCTCGACGTGGAAGCCCTGCGCGGTCGTCTCGATCTCGGCTCGCCTGGGCAAATCGTAGGTGCCGTCCATGCCGGGATAGACGCGTTCGTTGATCAAGGTGCCGTCCGCGCAGGTCCAGTGCGCACGCATCGCGTCGAGATGATCGTCGGGAACGTCGAGCAGCACCGAGGAAACCCCGGTGCTCGCATCGCGGGCGACACCGCGCAGATGATAGAACTTGCGCGTCCCATCGAAGGTGACCGAGTCGGTGGTGAAGTCGAAGCCTTGCGACCACGTCAGCGGCGTGCCGAGCGCCGCGAACAGCCGCCGGTATTGCGCCGGCACGAGGTGCATGTCGAGCTTGACGTGCTCGGGGCGCTTGAAGTAGACCGTCCCGTCGAGCCTGACGCGGAACGGGATGAGTGCGCGAACCTTAGCTTCGACGTGCACCGGCACGACGTAGGAGTCGAGTTGGTCGCTGCCCGAGGTCACTAGCGCGACGACGCGGTCGGCATCGAGATCAGGCGCAGGGGCGGGGCTCGTCGGCTGCCGCGCGGCGTGCGCCGGCCCCGAAAGGCTGCACGCTACGACAACGATCGCGGCCAGGCCGCCACCGAGCGATCGACGGGCGTT
>JBEKAU010000513.1:0-2601 GCA_050015755.1 Vulcanimicrobiaceae bacterium
TGTACGCATACATCCACGGTCTGGGCGCGGCCGGCGGCCCGACACCGGCATACGCTCCGCCGACGCACTGACTCAGACGACCGGCACGAACCGTTCGCGGAGGGTGCGCTTCGAGATCTTGCCGGTCGCGGTGTGCGGCATTTCGTCGATGAAGACGACGTCGTCGGGGAGCCACCAGGTCGCGACTTTGCCGTCGAGCCAGGAGAGGACGTCGTCGCGGCCGATCGCGCTGCCGGGTTTGCGAACGACGACGAGCAGCGGGCGCTCCGACCACTTCTCGTGCGGCATCGCGATCGCGGCGGCTTCCTCGATCTCGGGGTGACCGACGGCGGCGTTCTCGAGATCGATGCTGCTGATCCACTCGCCGCCCGACTTGATGAGGTCCTTGCTGCGATCGCGAATGGTCAGATAGCCGTCGTGGTCGATCGTGGCGATGTCGCCGGTCTTGAACCAACCGTCGGCGGTGATCGCGGCGGCGCTCGCCGCCTCGTTGTGAAAGTAGCCGCTCGCGACCCACGGGCCGCGCACGTGCAGTTCGCCTTCCGACTCGCCGTCGTCCGGCTGGACGACGCCCTCGTCGTCGACGATGCGCATCTCGACCCCGTAGACGCAGCGGCCGGCGCGGCGCTGATATTTGATGCGGTCGGGTGAGAGGCGGTGTTTGCGCTTGATTGAGCCGGTCGTGCAGATCGGGCTCGTCTCGGTCATCCCCCAGCCGTGGATCACTTCGATGCCGCGTGACTCGTACGCCTCGATCATCGAGGCCGGTGCGGCGGAGCCGCCGACGCGCAGCGCCTTGAGGCTGGTCAGTTCTTTGCCGTTCTCGACCAGATAGTCCAACAAGCGCAGCCAGATGACGGGAACGGCCGCGGCGGTCTCGACACCTTCGTCGTTCATCAACTGGAACAGACTCTCGGCGTCGTGCGCGGGACCGACCAGAACCAGCTTGCCGCCGATCATCGGTGCCGAGTACGGATAGCCCCACGCGTTGACGTGGAACATCGGGACGATCGGCATGTAGCAGCGGCTCGCGACGTTGACCCGCGTCGCTTCGGCCATCCCGCCGGCCATCGCGTGCAGCACGGCCGAGCGGTGCGAGTAGAGGACGCCCTTCGGATCGCCGGTCGTCCCCGAGGTGTAGCACATCGCGGCGGCGGTGTTCTCGTCGAACACCGGCCAGGCGATCGTCGTCGGCTGGTCGCGCAGCAGCGTCTCGTAGCAGACGACGTTGCGCAGCGTCGTCGTCGGCATGTGCGCCTCGTCGGTGAGAATCACGTAGCCGCGCACGCGCGGCAGCTCCGCTGCGAGCGCTTCGAGCACCGGGACGAAGGTCAGGTCGACGAACAGGTACTGATCGTCGGCGTGGTTGACGATGTAGGCGATCTGGGCGGGGAAGAGGCGCGGATTGATCGTGTGGCAGACCGCGCCGATTCCCGAGACGGCATAGTACAGCTCGAGGTGCCGGTAGGTGTTCCACGCCAGCGTTCCGATCCGGTCGCCGTCGCGCACGCCCAGCGCCCGGAGCGCGTGCGCCAGCTGCGCCGTGCGCGCGCCGACCTGCGCGTAGGTGCTGCGGTGGATCGGACCTTCGACGCTGCGGGAGACGACCTCGGTATCGCCGTGGAAGCGCGAGGCATAGGTGATGATCGAGCTGATCATCAGCGGCGCGTCCATCATCATCCCGCGCATCGCTAGAGATGCTCCGTGTGGTGGTGCTGATCGGAGAACGCGTTGTCGAGCCGGTCCATCTGCAAGGTCCGGATCCAGAACATCGTCAGCGTCTCGGCCATCTTCTCGACGCTCGGCTTCTTGCTCGCCAGCACCCACTCGGCCAGGATCGCGACCGCGGCGCTGGAGAGACCGACCGCGACCAGTCGGCTGTCGACGTTGCGCAGCACGCCGGTCGGCTCGAGCCATTCCGTCGCGCGGGTGAGCTGGCGCACCGAGCGCTCGCGCGTCTCGCGGCGGTACTGCTCGAGCTCCGGGCTCACGCCGAGCGATTCGAGGGCGTAGATGCGCGCTCGGCGCGGGTCCTCGGTCAGAAAATGGTAGTAGGCGGTGTTGGAGGCCAGGACGCGCTCGTAGTGCGGCTTGTCGAGTGCACGCAGCGCGTCGCGGACGATCACGTACGTCGCTTCGTGGATCTGGTCGTAGAGCGAGCGCAGCAGCGCCTCGCGCGAGGGGAACTCTTCGTAGAAGTGCCGCGCGGTGACGCCCGACGCGCTGCAGATCATCGGGATCGTCGTCTTTTGGAAACCGATCGTGCCGAAGAGATCGAAGCCCGCCGTCAGCAGCCGCGCACGGCGGCCGGCGCGCCGCTCGGCGGCCGACATCCCGCCGTACAGGCGCCCTTCGGCGGGTATCTCCTCACTCGTCGTGCGGCGCGCGACCTTGGCGCGGGCGCCCGCCATCAGGAGAACCTCGTCACGATGTCGAGCCCACGCGTCGCGTAGGTATCGAACGCGTGGAAGACGTCGGTGACGTCCGCGAGGCCGATGCGGCGGGTGATGAGCGCGCCGGGATCGAGCTTGCCGTTCGCGATCAGCGCGAAGATCTCGCCGTAGCCCGCGTGCGGACTCGAACCCGAGCCGACGATTTCGA
>JBEKAU010000514.1:0-2588 GCA_050015755.1 Vulcanimicrobiaceae bacterium
GCCGGCGATTGCGCCGTCCTTGGTCACGTGGCCGACGAGGAACGTCGCGCAGCCGGTGCGCTTGGCGAACTCCATCAAGACTTGCGTGCAGTCGCGAATTTGGGAGACGCTGCCGGCGAAGGACTCGACGTCGGGCAACCAGGTGGTCTGGATCGAGTCGACCACCAGCACGTCGGGGACGTCGCCCTCGAGCGCGTCGAGGACCGCGCGCAGATTCGTCTCCGGAAAGACCAGCAGGCCCGGCGCCGCGCCGATGCGTTGCGCGCGCAGCTTCGTCTGCGCCGCCGACTCCTCGCCGCAGACGTAGACCGCCTTTGCCCCGCCCGCGGCGAGCGCGGTCGCGAGCTGCAGGAGGAGCGTCGACTTGCCGGCGCCGGGCGGCCCGCCGAGCAGCACCAGGCTGCCGGGGACGATGCCACCACCGAGCAGCGCGTCGAACTCGCGCATCCCGGTCTTCCGGCGCGCGACCCGCGCCTCGTCGATCTCCGCTAAGCGAATCGGCGTGGCCAACCGCAGCGGCGTCGCAGCCGTACGTGCCGCGGCACCTTTCGGCGCCTTGACCACTGGCGCGTCGGCGAAGGTGTTCCACGCCTCGCACTGCGGGCAGCGCCCGAGCCAGCGCGCCGACTCGTGCCCACACGCGCTACAGAAGAAGACCGACCGCGCCTTCGCCACCGACCAATCTTCGCGTGCCCGGGTGACAGGTGCCTGGCACCTCCGACACCGGACCTCGGCGGTCGGGGGGAGAACGTGCCAGTCCGGCATGACGAACGATCACGTTGCGATCGACGGTCCGGTGGCGAGCGGGAAGACAACGGTCTCGCAGCTGTTGGCAGCCCAGACCGGGCACCTGTACCTTGATACCGGCGCGATGTATCGCTCGGTCGCCTTCCTCGCGTTGACGAACGGCGTCGACCTCGACAACGAGCACGGACTGCTCGCGATGCTCGCGCACCACACGATCGCGATCGAGCCCGACCCCAGCCGCACGGCCGGCTATCGCGTGCTGCTCGACGGGCGCGACACCGAGGATCGGCTCTTCGATCCCGACGTCGCCTCGGCGGTGTCGACGGTCGCCGCCTTGCCGGGCGTCCGCGCCGAACTGGTCCAGCGCCAGCGTGCGATCGCGGCCTCGGGTCCGGTCGTCATGGCCGGGCGCGACATCGGGACCGTCGTGCTGCCCGACGCGCGCTTCAAGTTCTTCCTGACCGCCTCGGTCGAGGAGCGGGCCCGCCGTCGGCAGGCCGAGTTCCACGAGCGCGGCCTCGATGTGCCCTTCACCGAGGTGCGCGATCAGATCGTCGACCGCGACCGCCTCGACACCACCCGGAAGACGGCGCCGCTGCGCGCCGCCGCCGACGCGATCACGATCGACTCGACCGACCTCCAGGCCGACGACGTCGTCGCCCAGATGCGCGCCCGCATGGAAGCCGCCCGGGCGTGACCCTGTACGGGCTGGCCTTCATCGTGGTCGGCGCCATCGGCCGGACCCTGTTCGGCTTGCGGGTGATCGGCGCCGACCGGGTGCCGATGAGCGGCGGCCTGATCGTCGCCTGCAATCACATCTCCAACTTCGATCCGCCGCTGCTGGGCGTCTCAGTGCCGCGGCCCGTCTCGTACATGGCGAAGAAGGAGCTCTTCGCCATGCCGGTGCTCGGGTGGCTCATCAGCCATTTGCACGCGTTTCCCGTCGATCGCCAAGCCGGCGGCACCGCCGCCCTGCGGGCCTCGCTGCGGATGATCAAGGAAGGCGCCTGCGTGGGGGTCTTTCCCGAGGGCGGCCGCAACCTGACCGGGGAGAACGAGCTCAAGGCGGGCGCCGCCTTCCTCGCTGCGGCCTCGGGGGCGCCGATCGTCCCGGCGGCCATCGTCGGCACCCGCCGGCTCCGTCCGTTCCATCGGGTGACGGTCGTCTTCGGCGAGCCGTTTCATGTTCGGCGGAACCGGGAGTCGGATGGGGACGGTCTGGAGAAGGGAGCCGAGGAGATCATGCAGCGGATTCGGCAGCTCGAGGAGAGCGTTCAGTGATCATCAAGCGTGCGAAGACCCAGGGCTTCTGCTTCGGGGTCGCGATCACGGTCAAGAAGGCGGAGGAAGCGGTCGCCCGCGAGGGTTCGAACGTGACCACGCTCGGCCACGTCGTGCACAACCCGCAGATGGTCGCGCAACTGGAAGCCCAAGGGCTCAAGAACGCCCTCTCGGTCGACGAGATCGACAGCGGGACGATGTTCGTGCGTGCCCACGGCTTGCCGGTCGAGACGTTCGAGAAGGCGGCGGCCAAGGGGCTGACCGTCATCGATGCGACCTGCCCGATGGTGACCAAGATCCACGTCCAGGCCGAGAAGCTCCGCGACGAAGGCTACAAGATCATCGTCATCGGCGACGCGAGCCATCCCGAGGTCAAGGGAACGCTCTCGCACGTGCCGGGCGCGTGGTGCATCCAGAACGTGCAGGACATCGAGAAGTTGCCGCGCGCGAGCCGCGTCGGCGTCGTCGTGCAGTCGACCTGGAGCGGTCCGGGTTTCTCCGAGATCGTCCGCAAGCTGAGTGAAAAATACTACGAGGTCCGCGCGGTCAACACGATCTGC
>JBEKAU010000515.1:0-3738 GCA_050015755.1 Vulcanimicrobiaceae bacterium
AATCGCCGTTGTTCAGATTCCAGTTCGTCTGATCGGTTTCGAGCTGATACCCGTTGGGGCCCGGCACGCTGAGCGCGCTGAGCGCGCTCGCCGACGGGGCCGGTGAGGGTGCCGGCGGCGACGACGGCGCCGGTGACGCGGCCAGCAGCACGAGCGCCGTGACCGCGGTTGCCGGCAGCCGCAGGGCTCGCAGGTTCACGGTCTAACCGGCGTGGCCGTTCAGCTGCCCGTAACCGACCCGCTGGCCCGTGCCGATCACGACGCATGACAGCGGATCGTCGGCCACGATCACCGGAATGCCGGTCACTTCACCGAGCAGCGAATCGAGGCCGCGCAGCAGCGCGCCGCCGCCGGTCAGGATCACGCCGCGGTCGATGATGTCGGCCGCCAGCTCCGGCGGCGTCTTCTCGAGGACGGCCTTCACCGCTTCGACGATCGCCTGCACCGGCTCGGAGAGCGCTTCGCGGACTTCTTCCGAGGTGATCTTCACCGTCTTGGGCAGCCCGTTGATGAGGTCGCGTCCACGAATCTCCATCGCCAGCTCTTGGTCGAGCCGATACGCGGAGCCGATCTTGATCTTGATCTCTTCCGCGGTGCGCTCGCCGATCATCAGATTGTAGACGCGGCGAATGTGGCGGATGATCGCTTCGTCGAGCTTGTTGCCCGCGACGCGAATCGATTGCGAGACGACGATGCCGCCGAGTGAAATCACCGCGACGTCGGTCGTGCCGCCGCCGATGTCGACGACCATGTTGCCCGACGGCCCGTCGATCGGCAAACCGGCGCCGATCGCGGCCGCCATCGGCTCTTCGATGATGTCGACCGACTTCGCGCCGGCGAGCTTGGCCGCGTCGCGCACGGCGCGCTCTTCGACCGAGGTGATCTCGGCGGGCACGCAGATGACGACCGAGGGCTTGGGCCGGAACAGCCACGAGAGGAACGAGCGCTGGCGCGTCACCTTCTTGATGAAGTAGCCCAGCATCGCTTCGGTCACTTCGAAATCGGCGATGACCCCGTCACGCAAGGGACGGATAGCCTGGATGTTGCTCGGCGTCTTGCCGAGCATCTGGCGCGCCTCTTCGCCGACGGCCAGTGTCTTGTTGGTACGCACGTCCTTGGCGACGACGGACGGCTCACGTAAGACGATGCCTTTGCCTTTGACGTAAACGAGGACGTTGGCGGTACCCAGATCGATCCCGATGTCGATGACACGAACTCCCGGACTGCGCCGAGCCCGCACGCGAGCGAGCCGGCGTCGTTCTTACATTGACGTTATGAAACGGCTCCCGGGCTTTCGGCCCCGGGCCAGGGATTCCTCAGCCTCGCCGAGGCCGAGGAGCCGAGCGCTCGGCCAGGGGCGCTAAGACGAGCCGGTGGGGCTCGTTTCCTGGTGGCCGCCGAACTCGTAGCGGAGTGCGGAGAGCAGCTTGTCCTGGAATTCCGCCTCGCCGCGGGAGCTGAACCGGGCGTAGAGGGCGTCGGTGAGCACCGGCGCGGGCACGGCCTCGTCGATCGCGGCCTTGATCGTCCAGCGCCCCTCGCCCGAGTCGGAGACCCGGCCGGCGAAGTGCGTGAGCTGGGGGTCCTTGAGCAGCGCCGAGGCGGTCAGGTCGAGCAGCCAGGAGGCGATGACGCTGCCGCGGCGCCAGACCTCGGCGACCTCGCCCAGATCGATGTCGTACTGGTAGTGCTCGGGATTGCGCAGCGGCGTCGTCTCGGCGTCCTCCACTTGCTGCCGTTTGCCGACGTTCGCGGAGCGCAGGATGCCGATGCCCTCGGCGTACGAGGCCATGATCCCGTACTCGATCCCGTTGTGGACCATCTTGACGAAGTGCCCGGCGCCGCTCTGCCCGCAATGGAGATAGCCCTGCTCCGCGGTGCCGCGGTCGGCGGGACGGCCCGGCGTCCGCGGCGCCCCGCCGACGCCGGGCGCGAGGGTACGGAAGAGCGGATCCAGGCGCGTGACCGCCGCGTCCGGACCGCCGATCATCATGCAGTAGCCGCGCTCGAGCCCCCACACGCCGCCGCTCGTGCCGACGTCGACGTAGTCGATGCCGGGCGCGGCGAGATCGTGCGCGCGACGGATGTCGTCGATATAGTACGAGTTGCCGCCGTCGATCAGGACGTCACCGCGCGCCAGCAACGGCACCAGTTCGGCGATGAACGAGTCGACGACGGCGGCCGGCAGCATCATCCAGATCGCGCGCGGCGGCGTGAGCTTCGCGACGAAGTCGGCCAGCACGGTCGTGCCGGTCGCCCCGTCGGCGACGAGTTCCTGCACCGCCTCGGCGCGCCGCGCGTACACCACGCACTGATGGCCGCCGCGCAGCAGCCGGCGCACCATGTTGGCGCCCATGCGACCGGTGCCGATCATGCCGAGCTGCACGTCAGACGCTCGGGTATTCGGCCGTTTCGAACATGCCGGTGGGTTCGGCGAAGGGGATGATACCGCTGGAACGCTGGACCTGACCACCGAGCGAGGAGAGCATTTCTTCGAGCCGTTCGTAGCCGCGGTCGATGTACTCCAGGCCGATGATCTCGGTCTCGCCCGATGCCGCCAGGCCGGCCAGGACGAGCGCGGCACCGGGCGCCCATGCGGACCAGTTCGTTGACGTACGAGAAGCGCGCGTTGAAGATCGATTCTTCGACCACGCTCACGCCCGGCGTCGTGCATAGGAAGGTCAGCATCTGCGGCTGCATGTCGGTCGGGAAACCGGGATGCGGCGCGGTGACGATATCGGTGCCGCCCTTGATCGTGTGGCCTTGTGCGCGCACCCAATCATCGCCCGAGGTGACTTTCACGCCGCACTCCCCGAGTGCGAACTGCAGCGCGGCCAAATCGTCGGGGCGGGTGCCGCGGATGGTGACGTCGCCGCGGGTGATCGCGCCGGCGACCAGCAGCGTGCCGGTGGTGATGCGGTCGGGGATGATCTCGTACTCGACGCCGTGCAGCTCGGGGACGCCGGTGATGCGCAACGTGTCGCCGCCGGCGCCGTGAATCTTCGCACCCATCGCGATCAGGAAGTTGGCCAGGTCGACGACCTCGGGTTCCATCGCGGCATTGCGTACGATCGTGTCGCCGTCGGCGGTGACGGCGGCCAGCATCGCGTTCTTGGTCGCGCCGACCGAAGGCATACGGAACTCGATCTCGCCCCCGCTGAGCCGGCCGCCGCGGGCGCTGGCGATCAGGTAGCCGTGCGCGACCGAGACCTCGGCGTCGAGGGCCCGGAACGCCTGCTCGTGCAGGTCGGTCGCGCGGGTGCCCAGGACGCAGCCGCCGGGGAGCGGGACCTCGGCGCGGCCGAACCGGCCCAGCAGCGGGCCGCACAAGTCGAACGAGGCGGCCAGCTTGCGGACCAGCGTGTAGGGCGCCCGGAACTTGTTGACGTTGGACGCGTCGATCGTCAACGTGTTGCGGCTCTCCATCGAGAGCCGCGCGCCGAGTGCTTCGAGCAGGGACCACATCACCGAGACGTCGGTGATGCGCGGGACCCGGTGCAGGGTCACCTTCCCGCGCGCCAGCAGCGTCGCGGCCATGATCGGCAGCGCGGCGTTCTTGGCGCCTTGGACTTCGACGCTGCCCTCGAGGCGCGCGCCGCCGACGACGCGTAGGGTGGTGTCCAGCCGATCGAGCACGTTCATGCGACACTCCATCCGACGAGGGGAACGAGCGCAAGGGTTTCGCCGTCGTGGATGCCGCCGGTGAAGGTGGCCTGCAAACCGCCGTCCTCGCCGACG
>JBEKAU010000516.1:0-2586 GCA_050015755.1 Vulcanimicrobiaceae bacterium
GAACTTTATCGAACCCCTTCTCCACCAAGGCGACGACTCTGAGGCGCCGAGCGGGGATGCGGGCGAGCATATCGGACAATTCAACGCTCGTAAGCCGGCGCCGCCATGGCCCGCCGCGCGCGCCGCATTCGAAGCGGCATCGGAGCAGCTCCGAGCGCAAGTTCGTTCGCTGAGCTCACGCGATCCGAGCTGGGATGGGCTCACGGCGGAGGCGCAGCAACTCCGCGCTCCCTTCGTCGACGAGCAGATCGCCGCGGCACAGGCCGAGGTCTTTCTCGCTGCCCTCGTTCTCCACCGGAGCTTCATCCAAACGACCTGGGCGACGTTCAGCCAAAATCTTTCGTCCTGGGCGGCAATGGCGAAGAGGCCCCATCGAGACGATTTCACCGCCGGAGAACAGACCGCGTTGTGGCGTTCGCTCTTCCTCCTCTGTCCCGTGATATCGACCACCTTCGCTTCGGTACGGCAGATGATGCCGAAGGTCAAGCACAACGCGCTAGGCTGGGTCCTCATCGACGAGGCGGGGCAAGTACCCGCACAGCAAGCAACGGGGATTCTCATGCGCGCTCGTCGCGCCATGATCATTGGGGATCCGCTCCAACTCGAACCAATCGTCACTCTTTCGCCCAGCATCGTCGCATGCATACGCGACGTTTTCGGCGCCCATGATCGCTTCGTCTCCCACGAAGACAACGCGGAATCGTTGCAGACGATTGCGGATCGTGCATCGAAATATTGCAGCTTCCGCAGCGCCGGGCAAAGCGATGCGCAAGCGGTCACGCAACGGATCGGAATTCCGCTCCTGGTTCACCGACGCTGCATGAAGCCGATGTTCTCGATCTCAAATGCCATCTACGGCAACCAGATGGTGTACGCCGTGAATGAGATGGCGCCTTGGGACGACTGCCTTCCGGGCGTTCCTTCTGCCTGGATCGACGAGCGGAGCGACGCACGTCGTCACTCCGTCCCACAACAGGTGGAGCTCGTCGAAAAGCTCGTCGTCCGCATGTCCGAAAACTTCCTGATTATCAACGAAGGGCAACCGCTCCAGCCGAGTATTTACGTGATCACTCCCTTTCGAGAGATTGAGGAAAAGCTCAAAGAGGCGTTCAGCAAATATCCGGATCTCTCCAAATGGGCGAAGCGTGGCATCGGGACGATTCACAAATTCCAAGGGAAAGAGGCCGACATCGTCATCGTCGTCCTCGGGCTGAGCGCCGGAAATGAGTTCGCCTTGCAGTTCGCCGTGGCAAAGCCGAACATGATGAACGTCGCCGTGACGCGGGCAAAGCGCCGCCTCTATGTGATCGGGAACGCCGAGCTCTGGGGCGACCAAAAGTACTTTGGCGACGTTTACGAGACCATGCTCGCTCAAGGTGCCGTTTACGACGCTGCGTCGTTCACCGCGACGGTCATCGACCCAATCCCCGTGCTCCGCGTTCTTCCGAAACCGAAGAAACCCAAGGCCTCGCGCAAGAAAGCGGTGCGCTGAGCCAACTTCGTCTCAAAGGTGGTCAGCCGCCGAGCGTCGGCGAGCCCAAGTCCAGTTCGGGGAACGGGATGACGCGCACCGGCCCGTACGCAGGATCGAGCAAACCGACGAACTTGTCTGCATCGCCGACCAGTACGACGAACTCGTCCTCGACCAGCCGGCGCTGGGCGAACGCGCGCACCGCCGCCGCATCGACGGCTTCGATCCGGCGCGCGAAGACGTGCAGCTCGTCGAGCGGGACCTCATAGAGCACGTGCTCGGCCAGCGCGTTGGCGACGCCGTCGACGGTCTCGACCGAACGGAAAAACCCGCCGGTGACGGTCGCCTTGCGGGTGACCAAATCGGCGTCGTCGGCCGGCGCGTCGACCAGTGAACGGATCGCCGCCAACGTCACCGCGGTCGCTTCGGCTGCCCGCGCGTGCTCGACCAGCGTCGAGGCGGCGAAGAGCCCCGGCATGCGACGCGCACCCAGCGACGCGCCCGCGCCGTACGAGAGCCCGCGCTTCACGCGGATCTCCTGGTTGAGGCGTCCGCTGTACCCGGCCAGCACCGACGTCGCGACGACGCCGGCATAATATTCATCGGATGCGCGTTGGATGGCGATGCGCCCAGCGACGATCGCCGTGCGGCCGGCATCGGGCTTGTCGACGACCACGACCCGCGCGCGCGGCGGCGGGATGCCACCGGTGGGTGGCTGCACGCTCGGCGACTCCGGCGCACGCCACGCGCCCAGCTCGCGCTGCGCGAGCGCGAACGCATCTTCGACGGTCAGATCGCCGCCGAGGATGAGGACCGCGTCATCGGGACGGTACGCACGCTGGTGGAACCAGCGCACGCGCTCGCCGGTCAGCGACGCCAGCGTCGACGCGGTCCCCGCCACCGGGTGACCGTACGGTGCGCCGGCGTAGGCGACGCGCTGCGCGACCAGCCGCGCGAGCGAACTCGGGTTGGCGTACGTCAGCGTCAGATCGGAGATCGACTTCGCGCGCACGCGTTCGATTTCGCGCTCGGCGAAGGCGGGGTTGCGTACGATCTCGTCGAGCAGCGAGAAGGCGCTAGGGAATGCCGGCGTCGTCGCGCTGCAGCTCGCGACC
>JBEKAU010000517.1:0-2585 GCA_050015755.1 Vulcanimicrobiaceae bacterium
GTCCGTCCATGTGACCCTGCCCCGCGTCGTCGTCGCCCCACCCGGCGAGGATTTCGCGCAGGCCCTGGTCGGTGAGACGATCACCGCGGTCGGACGGCGCGGCAAGTACGTCGTGATGGAGCTGGCCTCGGGACGGCGATTGACCGTCCACCTGCGAATGACCGGTCGCTTGATCGTTCAGCCCCAAGGGACGACCGAGCCCCACCCGCACACCCACGTCCTGACCACCTTCACGGACGGCCGGCGGCTCGGTTTTGCCGACGCCCGGACGTTCGGACGGATGCGCCTCCTGCCCGCCGGCGACCCCTGGGACGCCGACGGAGGGGTCGAGCCGCTCTCCGAGGGGTTTACCAGTGACGCCTTTGTGAGTATGCTGGACGGGCGTCGCACGCCGATCAAGGCGTTCCTGCTCGACCAATCTCGCATTGCGGGGGTCGGGAACATCTACGCGTGCGAGGCCTTGTGGGAAGCGGGGATCCGGCCGAGCCGACCGTCCCACTCGATCAGTAAGCCGGCCAGGCGCCGGCTCTACGACGCGATCAAAAACGTGCTCCAGCGTGCCGTCGAGGCCCGCGGGACCAGCGTGGACGATTACGTCGATGCCGAGGGGCTGCGTGGCGGGTTCCAAAACCAACTCGCCGTTTACGGCCGCCTCGGTGATCCGTGTTCGCGATGCGGGAAACCCATCGTCCGCACGGTGATCGGGCAGCGCGGGACCTGGTGGTGCCGCGGCTGCCAAAAATAAAAATATAGACGAAGGAAGTCAACACTCATTACCACCACGATCGAACCGCCGGTGCCGGCGGTCAACGAAGAAGAAGACCAACTCGCGCTCGAACAGCGCCTGTACGAAGAGTCCCTGAAGGTCCTCGACGAGGGCCAGGTCCTCACGGGCGTCATCGTCGCGAAGTACCAGGACGAGCTCCTGGTCGACATCGGCGGCAAGTCCGAAGGCATTCTTCCGTTCCGTGAGCTCTCGCTCGCGATTGAACCGAAGGAACTCAAGGTCGGCGACACCCTCGAAGTCATGATCCATCGGATCGACGAGCAGGACGGTCAGCTGTACCTCTCCGAGCGTCGCGCACGCGCGCTGAAGACCTGGGAAAAGGTCATCGAAGCGCACGAGAACGACGAAGTGATCGAAGCGACCGTCACGCAGGTCGTCAAGGGCGGCGTTCTCGTCGACCTCGGCATGCGCGGATTCGTTCCGGCATCGCAGATCCGTCGCCAGCCCGTCGGCAACCTCGACGAACTGGTCGGCAAGAAGCTGCGGCTCAAGGTCATCGATCTCGACCACAAGCGTCACCGCGTCGTGCTCTCGCAGCGTCAGGTTCTCGAAGAAGAGCTCAACGCGAAGAAGCAGGAGCTGCTCGGCACGCTGCAAGTCGGTCAGATCCGCGACGGCGTCGTCGTGCGTCTGGCGGAGTTCGGCGCGTTCGTCGACCTCGGCGGCATCGACGGCCTCATCCACAACAGCGAGCTCTCGTACGCGCGCATCAAGCACCCGTCCGAAGTCGTCAAGATCGGCGATACCGTCTCGGTCGAAGTGATGAAGTTCGATCCCGAGGCGAAGAAGGTTTCGCTCTCGCTCAAGCACGCGTTGCCCGACCCGTGGGTCGAGCACGAGGGCAAGCTGTGGGAGGGCAACAAGCTCCTCGCGCAGATCGTCAAGGTCACCCCGAACTATCTCCTCGTCGAGATCGTCCCGGGCGTGCTCGCGATGGTGCCCAAGGGCGAGTTCGACGCGCAAGTGCAGTACAGCCCCGGCCAAGAGGTCGAGGTCACGCTGCTCACGATCAACGGCGGCACGCGTCGCATCACCGGTTCGATCCAGCACGTGGCGGACGTCTCGTTCGACGAGATCGGTGACTTCCCGGTCGAAGAAGGCTTCGGCTCAATCGGCGCGGAGCTCGGCACGGTTTCCTAAACCGCGCCGCACTCGCGGAAAGAACAACGGGGAGGCAGCGATGCCTCCCCGTTTTCGTGTGTTGACGAGGCCCGATTGGTCAGCGGCGGCCGCGGGTGCTCAGCTCGATGCCGAGTGGCGCGAAGCCGCTCGACGTCTGATACGTCGTCTGGTGCTGCGGCGTGCTCTCTTGCTGGATGTGCGGCAGCGTCAGGCTGATGCGGCGCGTTCGGCGATCGACGAAACGCACGACGACCTCGAGCTTCTCGCCGATCTCGTAGTCGGCCGGATTTGCGTCGCTCTCACGGACGGCGCCGACCAGTCCCGGTGCGATCTCGACGCGCAAGCTCGGCTCTTTCGCGACGACGGTGCCTTCGATCGTCGTGCCGGCTTTGAGGAGCGCAGCGTGGTCGCGCAACGGATCGGGCAGCGCGTTCTTGCGCGAGAGCGATATCTTCTTCCCGTTCTCTTCGATGCGCAGCACTTCGACCTGGATCGTCTCGCCGATCTGCACGACGTCCGACGGCTTTTCGACGCGTTCGAACGCGAGCTCGCGGACCGGTACCAGACCGTCGATTCCGCCCAGGTCGATGAACGCGCCAAAATCGGCGATGCGGGCGACGACGCCTTCGCGGATCTGCCCGACGGCCAGGGACTGGAGGATCTCGGCGCGCTTGGC
>JBEKAU010000518.1:0-2584 GCA_050015755.1 Vulcanimicrobiaceae bacterium
GTCCTCGAGCCCGACCGAGAGCCGCAGCAAATCGTCGGTGATGCCGAGCTCGGCCTTGCGCTCCGCGGGGACGGTCTTGTGCGTCATCGCGGCCGGCACGCAGATCAGCGACTCGACGCCGCCCAGCGAGACGGCGAGGTTGAACAGGCGCGTCGTGCTCGCGAACACGGCCGCGCGCTCGGCGCCGCCGCGGATACGGAACGAGAGGACGCCGCCGAAGCCGCGCTGCTGACGCTTCGCCAGCTCGTGGTCCGGGTGCGATTGCAGCCCCGGATAGAAGACCTCCGCGACGTCGTCGGTCTGCGCTTCGAGCCACTCCGCGAGTGCTTGCGCGTTCTTTTCATGCTGGCGCATCCGCACACTGAGCGTCTTTGCGCCCCGCAGCGTCAGATAGCAGTCCTGCGGACCGGGCACGGCCCCCACGGCGTTCTGGTGGAAGGAGATGCGTTCGAAGAGCGCCTCGTCGCTGGTCAGCACCGCGCCGCCGACCACATCGCTGTGGCCGTTGATGTACTTGGTCGTGGAATGGACCACCAGGTCGGCGCCGAGTTCAAGCGGGCGCTGGCAGTACGGCGAACAGAACGTGTTGTCGACCGCGAGCACCAGGCCCGGGCGCTTGAGCGCCGCGAGCGCGCGCAAGTCGGCGATGCGCAGCAGCGGGTTCGTCGGCGTCTCCACCCAAAGCAGCTTCGTCGTCGGGCGCAGCGCGGCGCGCACCGCTTCGACGTCGGTCGTGTCGGCGAAGGTCGTCTCGATGCCGAAGCGCGCGAGCTCGTCGACGAAGAGGCGGTACGTCCCACCGTAGAGGTCGCTGGTAGCGACGACGTGATCGCCGGCGCGCAGGATCGAGCAGGCGCCGAAGATCGCGGCCATCCCCGAGGCGAACGCGGCGCCGAAGCGCGCGCCTTCGAGATCGGCGAGCTGCCGCTCGAGCGCGAGTCGCGTCGGGTTGCCGGTGCGCGAGTAATCGAAGCCGTGGTCGACCCCGACCGCGTCTTGCGTGAAGGTCGCGGTTTGGTAGATCGGCACGATCGTGGAGCCGGTGGTAGCGCACGGATCCTGGCCGGCGCGGATCGCGCGGGTCGCGAAACCGTCGCCGGCGCGACGTCGGGTGCTGGTATCGGGGGCAGAGTGGCCGGCGGTTGGGGTCGGCATGAGAGACACTCCGTTACGGTGGTGAAGGGAAACAAAAAAGGCCCTCGCTCGGCGAGGACCTTCGTAGTGGCGACGAGCGCGTGCTCGTTACGACAATGCGAAGTACCGCCGACCGCTGCTGCGGGTGCGCATCATTCGCATCATCATGGTGGCGGCGGTCGGGGTCATTGGGCGGACGGTACCACGTCGGGCGTGGCGCCGTCAAGCGGCGGCTGCCGGCGCAGGCGGCTGGGGAGACCGCGCAACACGCCAACCCACCGCGTGAACGGGGCGGCCGAGGGGGCCTCGTCGGTCTCCGGCGCGACCAGTTCCGCGGCCGCGGCCAAGCCGCGCACCGAGGCCGAGGTCGCGATCCGATACTCGGCCGCGTAGGCGACCTGGTTCGTCGGCACCCGGTCGAGCGCGTACCGATAGTTGATCATGAGCCCGTGGGACTGCTCGATGCCGTGCGCGGTCGGGTCGCCCAGCCAGTTGACCCGATCGGCGCTCGCGCCGTTCCCGAGGTGGAAGCGCTCGACTGGATCGCGCGGCGCGCCGTCGCCGCGCTTGGCAGTGACCACGTAGTATGCGCCCAAGCGCAGCAACGGTTCGCGCAGCTCGTTTGCGAGCGCGGCGTTGCGCCACCAGCCCGGGGTCGCGAGGATCTCGCGCACGCTCGCTGGGATCGCCTCGCCTTGCGCGCGCACCCACCCGGCAAACCCCGGCATCGGCGAGAGCGTCGCGAAGGTCCGCAGCTTCGGCAACTCGGTGCGCAGTCGCTCGACGCACCGTTTGATCAGCGCGTTGCCGAGCGGAATGCCGGTCAGTCCGCGCTCGGCGCTCGTGATCGAATAGAACGTGGCACAGCGCGCTTGTGCCGCGTCGACGCGCGGGGCATCGCGATTGAGAATCGTGCGGATCGAGCCCGGCGTCTCATCGGTCAGCGCGACCTCGGTGAAGGCCAGCGGCACCTCCGGCAAGCCGGGATGGAAAAACGCGTACACGCGCCGGTCTTCGTCGAGCCGATCCTTGAGGTCGAACCAACCGCGCACCGCGTGCACCGCCTCCGCCTGCGCAAGCCGTTCCAGCAGCGCCGCCGAGTCGCCCCAGGTCAACCGCCGCAGCTCGAGCATCCCGATGTCGAACCGCGTGGCAAGAAAGCGCCGCAGATCGTCGTCGAGCGCGGAAAATTCGCCGGCTCTCCCGTCGGGAGAGAAGCGCAAAAGTGCCGCCCGCAAGTCGACGACCAGCCGCAGCTCGCCGGGCGGTCCGGCCAGGTGGCTGAGCACGCGGTCGCGGGCCGGTTCGAGCGCATCGCGCAGTTCGGCCTGCGCCCGCCGCCGCGCGACCGGATCGCTCGCCTCCCGCGCGACTTCGAACGCCGCGTCCACGTAGGTCTGGTCGACGTCGAGCCGGTCGAGGAGCCGCAGGACGGCGATCAGTTCGTCGT
>JBEKAU010000519.1:0-2584 GCA_050015755.1 Vulcanimicrobiaceae bacterium
CAGAGCCGTCGCAAACCGCCCAGAATCCGGCCCGCGAGCGCGACGTCGTCGGGCTCGTCCGACGCCAGCGCCCATTCGAGCGCCGCGCGCGCGTTGTCGAGTTCCGGTCCGAATTCGGCGATCCAGCTATTCGGCGGGACGTCGAGGTAGCGGCGTTCGCCGCGTTCGGCGACGGCGGCCAGCCACTGCGCGTGGGCGCGCGCGATGGTCGCAAACGTACCCGATTCGACCGATTGGCGGGTGGCGAACGCGCGCACCGAGTCGAGCATCACGTAGCGGCATTCATCGCGCGTGAAGGTGCACGTCAGCAGCGACTTATCGACGAGTGCGCCGAGCAGCTCGGAGATGCGAGCGGCGAACGCCTCGCCCGCGCAGACGGCCTCGACCGCCTCGAACGGCGCACCGGCGCAGAACGGTGCCAACCGCCGGACGAGGGTCCGTTCATCCTCAGTGAGGAGATCGTAGCTCCACGCGATCGTCGCAAAGATCGTCTGATGCCGGCGCGGACGGTCGCGCGATGCGGAGGCGATGACGAACTGCTCTTTGAGGCGCTTGTCCAACGCCTCGAAACCGAGCGCCGGCAGACGGCTCGCGGCGAGTTCGATCGCGAGCGGGATCCCCTCGAGTTGCCGGCAGATGTCCGCGGCCGTCGCGAGGTGTTCGGGCGGGAACGCGAGCCGTGAATCGGCCGCGGTCGCACGGTCGATGAACAGCTGCACGGCCGCGAAACTACTCGCCTCGTCCAGTTCGCGCGCGATCGGCGCCGGGACGGGCAACGCAGGGAGCCGGTAGACGCACTCGCCTTCGATCGCCAGGCGCTCGCGACTGGTCGCCAGTACGACGACGCCCGGACACGCGCGCACGATCGCGGAGGCGGCCGCAGCGGCGCCGGCGACGACGTGCTCGCAGTTATCGAGGACCAGCAGCAAATGCCGCCCCGCGAGGCTCGCGGCCAGCGCCGGCAACGGATCAGCGAGCTCCGGCAAGCGAACCGCGAGGACCGCAGCGATCGCACCCGTGACGAACGTACCCTCTCCGAGTGGGGAGAGGTCGACGAACCACGCTTCGGGTCGACCGGCGGCGAGCGAACGGCGCGCCAATTCGACGGCGACGCTGGTCTTGCCGACCCCGCCGGGACCGGTCACCGTCACCACCCGATAGTGATCCAACAACCCGGCGAGCTCGACGAGCTCGTCGGCCCGTCCGACGAACGACGTCACTCTGCTCGCAAGATTGTCGCGCACCACCGGCCCCGCCGGTATCGCCCGGTTGCCGCGGCGGCGCGCGCGCTGTGCCGCCGCCTCGAACGCAGCGCGGTCGCGTTCGGCGAGCCCAAGCGCGTCTGCCAAGAGCGTGACGGTCTCGCGGTACGGCGCACGTCGGATACCGCGCTCGAGTGCCCCGATTGCCGCCGGGCTCACGCGCGCCCGCTCGGCGAGCAGCTCCTGCGAGACGCCGGCCGAGACACGATAGCGCTTGAGCAGGTCGCCGAAGGACGCTGCCTCGAGAAGCTCCGGCATGACGTCTGGTAAGAGTACCATAGCGGGCTAAGGCCCGACCACGTGGCCGGCGCACGATGCAGCGGATGAGGTGCGGGACGCTGAGTCACTTGATGGCAGCGCGGCCCGACGTTACGGTCGACGTCATGACAACGATTCACCAGCGTGAGCTCTACGAGCGGTTCCGCGCGCTCCACGAACGCGCCGGCGGTTTCGTGATGCCGAACCCGTGGGACGGCCTCTCGGCCTTGCTCTGTCGGGAGGCGGGTTTCGAGGCGCTTGGTACCTCGTCGGCGGCGATCGCGTTCGGAGTCGCTCGGCTCGACGGCACGCACGCGGTCAGCCGCGAGGAACATCTGGCGAACGCCGTCCTGATCGGAGGCGTCACCGGTTTGCCCGTCAACGGCGATACCGAAGACGGCTTCGGTCGTGCGCCGGCCGATGCCGTCGCAACCGTCGAAGCATCGATCGCGGCCGGGTTGGCCGGCGTCGCGATCGAAGACACGACGGCCGATCCCGAGCGGCCGATTCACACCTTCGACGACGCGGTTGCGCGCGTGCGCGCGGCAGCACTGGCAGCGAAGGGTCGAATCCTGCTGACCGCCCGCAACGACAACTTCCTCCACGGCGTCGACGACCTCGACGACACCATCCGCCGCCTCGTCGCGTTCGCCGAAGCCGGCGCGGACGTGCTGTTCGCGCCGGCGCTGCGCGAGCTCGATGCGATTCGCGCGGTCGTGAAGGCGGTCGCGCCAAAACCGGTCAACGTCGTCGTCGGCCCGACCGGCGGCCTGGTGCCGGTCTCGCAGTTACAGGCGATCGGCGTGAAGCGCGTCAGTCTCGGCTCCGCGCCCTACCGCCACGCGATGAAGGCCCTGCAATCTTCGCTCGAGGACGCGCGGGCGGGGAACGTGACCACGGTCGCCAGCGGCGTCGGCTGGAGCGTCATCACCCGACTGATCACGGGGCGCAGCCGATGATGCGGGGGCTTTTCACTCCCTTCGTCGGCCGCGGTCGACTTGGTATCGTTGACCCCGGGCAAGCGACGCTTGCTGCCATTGCGATCATCTTGTGAGGACGATACC
>JBEKAU010000520.1:0-2577 GCA_050015755.1 Vulcanimicrobiaceae bacterium
TGCCGTATTTCTTTTTCCAGAGATACATCGTGTTCTCGTGGACGCCGAGTTTGCGGCAAAGTTCAACGGCCGGCGTGCCGGCCTCGAGTTGCCGCAAGGCCGCGGCGATTTGTTCCGGGGTGTGGTGTCTGCGGGCCATCGGGTCCCTCCCTCGGGCCCCGTTTCGCGGCCCGAAATTGTGGCTCCGCTGGTCTAAAAAGCCCGCCACCGGTCAATCGACTTTGATAAGCGCGAGGTGTACATCCAACGGACGTGCGACACTCTTGCCGGCCGCGCTGTCGTCAAAACGAGCTTAAAGACGTCGGGAAGTCGACGTCATATTCGCCTATCTGAAACGACTCTCGATGCTCTTCGGCACCTCAAGAGCCCAACGTCCGGCCCATCGGATCACGTGTTCACCGTAGACGGCGAGCTCTGGAACCGTCACCGCTTTTACAAGCGATGGCTCGGTCTTCTCAAGCGAGCAGGTCTGCCGGCATATCACTTCCATTCCACGCGCCACACGTGCGCCACGAACCTCCTTCGGGAGGGTCACTACTTGGTCGCGGTCTCGAAGCGGCTAGGACACGCCAAACCCTCGATGACGCTGGATACGTACAGCGACTTCATCCCGGAGATCAAGCGCCACTAGCGGCAGCGTTCGACCAGAGGGTCCGCCAAGGCACGCTGGGGCCGTGGAGGCCCGCACGATAGGTCCGGACGGAGGTCCCGGCCATGCGATGATTCCGAGACGTCATCGCCGCCAGAAACAAAGAAAACGCCAGCAAATGCCGGCGTTTTTCGTTGGTGCCCAGGAAGGGACTCGAACCCCCACGGCCTTGCGGCCACTAATACCTGAAACTAGCGCGTCTACCAATTCCGCCACCTGGGCGCGGACCGGACTCGGTTCCGTACCGGCAGGTCAGCCCCCTGCGGGTCAGCCGTAGGCACCGATTTCGACCAGGTTGCCGTCGGGATCGCGCACGTAGTGGGAGATGATCGGGCCGCGCGCGCCTGCTCGCTCGACCGGGCCGAGCTCGATCGGGACACCGGCCGCCTCCAGCCGCGCGCGGACCGCCTCGGGGCCCACCGCGGCGACCAGGCAAAAGTCCGCCGAGCCGGCCGTCGGGACGGCGGCCAGGGGCGCGAACGCGCTGGGCAGCGAGTGGACGTTGATCTTCTGACTACCGAAGCGCAGCGCGCGGCCACCGTGACCGAACTGGACGTACTCGGCGCCCAGGCCCTCGACGTAGAACGCGATCGTCCGTTCGGGGTCGGTCGCGTAGACGACCAGGTGATCGAAGCCGCTCGCGAGCGTCGCGCTCGCGTCGCGTTCACCGTAGGTCGCGACGGCGCGCACGATGTGGCCGTGCACGTCATAGACGTTGGCGTCGGCGACCAGCGCGCCGGTCTCCCGCCGGTAGAGCACCGTCGTCTCGCCCAGACCTTGCAGCACGTCGACCAGGTCGAAATGCAGGTCGGGTGCCGCGATCCCGATCGCGAAGTGCGCGCGCAGTGCGTCGATACCGCGCAGCGTTCCGTCGGCGTGACCCCAGCGCGCGACGACCGTCGGTGAGATGAACACGACGTCGACCGCGTAGTGCGCCATCACCGCGTCGAGATCACGCCGATTCCAGGCCTCGCACCAGGCGCGTACGCTCGAGGTGTCCATGCGCGGAACTACGTCCGCTTCGGCAGCAGCGCCTTCACGTACGTACCGTACACGGGCAGCCGTCGGATCACCAGGTCGGCGGCGAGCACGGCCACCAGAAACAAGCCGCGCCCGTTCTCGGACCACACGTCGGCCGGCAAGGTGGGAGGCCCCTCGAAACCGGCGCCGTCGTCCATGACGTGCAGCCACAGGCCGCGCTCGTCGACGGACAGCGCGAGGCTCAGGCGCCCAGGCGCGTACCGCAACACGTTGCCGATCAGCTCACTGAAGATCAGCTCGCAAGCCTCGAGGTTCGCATCGGGTCCGTATTCGTCGATGACCGCACCGACGAAGTCGCGCTTGACCGCGTAGGCAGCGTCCGAATCGCCGACGTCGAACGCCCACCGGCCCTGCGTGCCGCCGATGCGCATGGTGAGGATCGCGACGTCGTCGCGCGCCTGCGCCGGCGTCACCAATCGCCCGGCAAAGCGCGCCGGGTTGGCGGCGAACAGCGCGTCGTCGCGGACCAGCAGCGCCTCGATCGCCGCCTGACCGGCGATGGGGTCGCGCTGGACCTCGGTGAGGCCGTCGGTGTAGCACACCAGCAGCGCCACATCGTGCAACGGCGTCGACCGGCTGACGAATTCGCTGTCCATTGCGACGCCGAGCGGAACGCAGTTCTCGACCGAGAGCGCGAACGGTTTGCCGACCGATGGCTTGACCACCGGCGGCGGATGCCCGGCCGAGGCGTACCGCATCGTGCCGGTCCGACGGTCGACGACGCCCACGAATGCCGTCGCCAGCTCATCGCGGCCCTCGGCGAGCAAGGCGCGGTTGAGCAAGGTCAGCATCGCCGCCGGATCGAGCGAGACGACAGCCGCCAATCGAATCCACTGACGGAGCTGCACCATCAAGCGGGCGGCGTCGACCCCCTTGCCCGTGACGTC
>JBEKAU010000521.1:0-3428 GCA_050015755.1 Vulcanimicrobiaceae bacterium
TCCGGCATGAACACGGCGGTCGCGGTCCGGCGCGGGCAGCGCGGCGACCGCGACTTCGTGCGCGACCTGGGGCGGCGCAGCGCGCTCTCGAGCGTCTCGGCGGTGCGCGAGGGACGCCACGAGGACGTCATCATCGCCTTCGAACGGCTGGTGGACTTCGTCGAAGGCCGCCGCCACGAGCTGCTGATCGCCGAGGAGAGCGGCACTCGGGTCGGCTTTTTGCTGCTGCTCTACGACATCCCCGACGAGGTGACGCTGATGGAGCAGGCCTTCGTCGCCTATACCGCCGTCGAACCGGCGGCGCGCGCGCGCGGCATCGGCCGCGCGCTGCTCGACGTCGCCGAAGAGCACGCGCGTGCGCGCGGGCTCGCCTATGTCAGCCTGATGGTGACCGACGACAACGAGCCGGCGCGCCGCCTCTACGACGGCGCCGGCTACGCCACCGAGCGACGCATGATGACCAAGCGCCTATGACCTCGACGCTCGTTCGCCGCACCGTCATCGTCCTGGTCGTCGCCGCCATCCTCGTCGCGGCGGCGATGTTCGCCGCGCACATCCCGCGCACGATCGCCATCTTCCTGATCGCCGCGTTCATCGCGTTCGGCGCGCATCCGCTGGTGAAGCGGCTGGAGCGGTGGATGCCGCGGTCGGCCGCGATCGCGATCGTCTACGTCGCGCTGCTCGGTATCATGCTGCTGCTCGCGCTCGTGATCGTCCCGATCGGCTACGGTCAAATCCTCGTCCTGGTCGGTCACGCGCCGCAGTACGTGTTGGCGGCGCAAGCGATCGTCATCGACACCGAGCACACGCTGCGGGAGGTGCTCGGCAATCGGATCGCGCTGCCCTCGTACGCGCAGATCGAGGCCGAGGTCGGCGACCAGGTCACCGGGCTGCTCGGCGGGACGCTCGCCCAGATCGGGACGATCGTCGTCGGGGCGGTCGGCGCGCTGGTCGTCGGGACGTCGGCGTGTGCGCGATCGTCGGCGTTGCGGTGTGGCTGCTGCTCGTGCCGGCGCACTTTCCGTTCGCGCTGCTGGTCGCGCTGATCTGCGCGATCGGCTACGCGGTGCCGTTTGTCGGCATGCTGGTCGCGCAGATCGTCGCCGCGCTGCTCGCGATTCCGCAGGGGACAGGGATGGTGCTGTGGGTGACGATCGCGATCTTCCTCGTCGGCCGCATCGGCGACAACCTGCTGGTGCCCAAGGTGATGGCCGAGTCGCTCGGCGTCTCGCCGATCACGGTCATGTTCGCGGTCTTCGCCGGCGGCGAGCTGTTCGGCGTGCCGGGGCTGCTGCTCGGGATTCCGGCGGCGGCGCTCCTGCGCGTCCTGTTCGGCTACTTCGTGCAGCCGTACGTCGTGCGGATGCAGACGCAGTCGCACGCCACCCACGTCGATACGGCCGACGGCGTGCACGTCGAGGTGCGAGTCGATGACGAGCACGACGCGACCAGCGCCGAGACGGTCGTCGTCACCGTCGCGCCGGCGGTCGGCGAGGGCTGAGCGCGGTTCAGCCGGCCGCTGCGGCGCGCACGACCGTGCTGCGCCCGCGCGCGACGAACAGCGCCAGCACCGCGGCGCACAGACACAAGGCACCGGCGACCGCGAACGCGGGGTCATACGCGCCGAGCAGCGTGCGCGAGAGGCCCGCGCCGTAGGCGGCGGTGCTCGCGCCGATTTGGTGCGCGGCGAGGATCCAGGCGAACATGACCGCGCCGCGCTCGACGCCGAACGACGCGTTGGCGAGCTTGAGCGTCGGCGGCACGGTCGCGATCCAATCCAACCCGTAGAAGACCGCGAACGCCGGCAAGCCGAACACCTGCGACCCGAAGACGAGCGGCAGCGCGAGCAACGAGAGACCGCGCAGACCGTAGTACATGAACAGCAACAAGCGGCTGTCATACCGGTCGGACAGCCAGCCCGACGCAGTCGTGCCGATCAGGTCGAAGGCACCCATCGCGGCGAGCAGGTTCGCGCCGGTCGTGAGCGGGAGCCCGTGATCGATGCACAGCGGGACGAGCGAGGTCTGCACCAATCCGTTGGTGCTTGCGCCGCAGATCGCGAACGTTCCGCCGAGAATCCAGAAGTCGCGCGAGCGGAAGCCGTCGCGCAGATTGCTCAGCGCGTTGCCGAACGGATTGCGCGGCGGCGCGACGGCCGGCGTCAACGCGGCGTCGCCCAAGCGCGGCAAACCGACGTCGGCCGGCCGTTCGCGCACGACCAGCCAGAAGAGCGGGATCAGCAGCACGCAGAACGCGCCGACGATCGCTGCGCACGGCCGCCAGCCGTCGCTCTTGATGATGTGCGCAAAGAGCGGTAAGAAGATGAGCTGTCCGGTCGCGTTGCCGGCGGAGAAGATCCCCATGACCAGACCACGGCGCCGGTCGAACCAACGGTTGGCGATCGTCGCCCCGAGCGCCAGGCCGATCGCGCCGGTCCCGATCCCCGAGAGCACGCCCCACAGCAGGATCAGCTCCCAGGCGGCCGTCATGCGCGTCGAGGCGAACGCCGAGGCGCCCAGCAGCGCGAGCCCGATGGGGACGACGCGCCGCACGCCGTACTTGTTCATCAGCGCCGCGGCAAACGGTCCCATCAGGCCGAACAGTGCGATCCCGATCGCAATCGCCAGCGCGATCGTCGCGGCACTCCAGCCGAACTCGAACTCGAGCGACTGGATGAACATCGAGGGCGTCGACCGATTCGCCGCGGACGCGATCGTGACGATAAACGTCACCGCCGGTACGAGGACGTACCAGATCGGTGAGGGGAGGCGAGCACGCACGAGTGCTATCATACGCCGCGTCGCGGCGCGATCATAGTACGTACGCGCGGGTGCGTGTGGGCGCTAGCGGTGGGGAATGTGCCGGCGCAGGCCGACGGCGCGGCTGGGAGCCGCAACCGGGCGGCACCAGCGGTCGGCCAGTTTCTCGACGAGCAGCGAGCCGAGCGGGAAGAGGATGAGCAGGGCCAGGATCAGCAGCACGAGCCGATCCTACCCCTGCGCCGGCGGCCGCGCCAGCCGCCGTTCGGATGAACCGATCGACGGGTGCGGCGTCGCTCGCTTGCCTCGAAGGCCTCCTACATCTGCTCGGGAGCGGAGACCCCGCAGATCGCGAGCGTCGTGGCGAGGACGGCCTTGGTCGCGAGCACCAGGGCGAGCCGCGCGGTCGTGGTCGCCGCGTCGTCGCTGAGCACGCGGCAGGCGTCGTAGAATTGGTGAAATTCGGCCGCCAGATCGCGCGCGTACTTGGGGAGCCGATGGGGCGCCCGCGCGCGCGCCGCGCCGACGACCGTCGCCGGAAACTCCGCCAGGTGACGGATCAGCGCCAGTTCAGCGGGATCGGTCAGTGCCTGCAACCCCTCGCCCCGCTCGGCAGCGCCCAGCGCCGCGGCGTGTGACTCGCGGGCGCGGCGCAGCACTGAGGCGATG
>JBEKAU010000522.1:0-2562 GCA_050015755.1 Vulcanimicrobiaceae bacterium
GGGCGGCACGCAAGCCGAAGCGCTGCGCGACACCGCGACGACACTCGCCCCGCTCGATCGCGACGATGCACTCGCGCTGCTCGCATCGCTCCGCAGTGCGGTGCTGCTCGACGGCTGGCGCGGCGCACCGGCCGTCGACCGTGAGGCGATCGCCGACGCGATCGTCGCCGTCGGCCGGCTGATCGTCGCTCACCCCGAGATCGCCGAGCTGGACGTCAACCCGCTGCGCGCCTACCCGGGCGGCGTGCTCGCCCTCGACGCCGCGGTCGTCTTGACGACAGGCGCAAGCGCCATCCCCGTCGTAGCCGGCCGCTGATGACTGGGCATCCGCGCTGGTCTCACGCCGGGGTCGGCCTTGCCGCCCTCGTGCTCACCCTCGTCGCAATCGGGCCGGTAACGGCCGGCGCCCAGAACGTCCCCGTCCCCGCGGCGTGTTCGCCGCAGGTCAACGCCACGCTCGCCAGCTTGGTGACGGCCGGCCGCCGTGGCGAGATCGACAACGTGATGGTCTGTGGCACGACGATCAGTTCCTCGCGCACCCAGTCCGGCGGCCCCCACGGCGACCATCAGATTCTGCCGCTGCGGGTCCACTTTCCCGACGGATCGGCGCACTTGATCGAGGTCGTCACCAACGATTCGCTCGACGGCCGGGTCACCGCCCGCCAAGGCGCGCAGGTGTTCGCGCTCGGCCAATACTTCAACGACGGCCCGGGGCAGCATTTCGAGGCGGGGCTCCACGACGTCCATTGCGCGACCCACGCCGGGGCCGAGAACGGCTGGGTCGTGGTCGACGGGGTCAAATCGCCGCCAAGCTGCTGACGAGTGCGACCTTCACAACTTGTTGCCCACTGAGAGGGTAGAGTAGACTAGAGATGATGAGCGTGCTCCTCGCCTTGCTCGCCGTGGCGATCGTCCTGGTCGTCGGCGACTTCGCCTCGACCTTCTTCTACCACGTCCCGCAGCACGTCTGGTTCAAGCTTCACCTGCGGTACCACCACGACAACCGCCGCTCGTTCTGGGACCACGCGATCGTCTCGCGCGATTTCTGGGTGCTGCTCGACGGCTTCTACGGCGCGGTGCCGTACATCATCGTCGCTGCCGCGTGCTGGCGTATCTCGCCGGTCGGCGCGATCGTCGGCCTGGTGGTCGGAGAGTTCCACGTGTGGTGGCGCCACACGTCGGAGATCGGCTGGCGCTCGCCGGCGTGGTTCCGCGCGCTCACCCGTCCGACGGGTCTCGTGTTGCCGGAAGATCACAACGGCCATCACAAAGATCCCGAGACCGAATTCGGCGACATCTTTCGCTTCTACGATGCGCCCGCGCGCGTGCTAATCGCCGCGCTGCGTGCCGTCAGCGGCCCGCGTGCCGTGCGCGTGCGCAACGCCAAGCGCGCCATCACCGCGATGTTCATCGCCGGCTTCCGCGTCGCCGCAAGCCGCCCGCGCCGGCGCCGCCGCGTGCTCGTCCGCGTCGCCAGCCGCGCCTAGGCGGCGACCGACCCGATCAACGTCGCGAGCGCTTTGTCCATCGCTGCGACGTGCGGTTCGCCGGCGGGAACGCCGGCCGTCGCCGCCAGCGCGGCCATGTCAGCCGCAGCGACCTGCACCGCGCCGTCCTCGTCCCAGACCAGCACCTTGAGCGGCAGGTAGAGCGCGGCCAGCGGGTACGCCTCCATGAGGGGCGTCCCGCCTTTCGGGTTGCCGAAGACGATCAGCGTCGTCGGCCGCATCGTCAGGCCGACGCTCTGCGCGGCGGCGGCCTGATCGATGGAGATGAACACCGTGTTCCCCGCCCCGGTGATCGCGGCCGTCAGGCGCGCGATCGTCTCGGCATACGCATAGCGGCTCTGCTGTTGCACGATCGGTCCCCTCTCTACGCGGCGGGGTTCTCCAACAGGATCACGACGCCCTGACCGCCGCCGGCGCAGGCGCCGGCGATGCCCCAGCGCTCGCCGCTCTCGCGCAGCGCGCGGGCCAGCGTGAGCGTGCAGCGCACGCCGGTCGCGGCCAACGGGTGGCCGATGGCGATGCCGCCGCCGTTGACGTTGAGGCGCTCGTGGTCGATGCCCAGCTCGCGTTCGCAGGCGAGGATTTGCGCGCCGAAGGCTTCGTTGATCTCCCAGCGGCCCACGTCGGCGACGTCGAGGCCGGCCTTCGCCAGCATCGCGCGCGACGCGGGGACCGGACCGATCCCCATGATCTCCGGCGGCACGCCGAAGCAGACCGCGCCGACAATGCGCGCCAATACGCCGTCCTGTTTGCCTTTGACGACGACCGCGCCGGCGGCGCCGTCGACGATCGCGCTGGAATTGCCGCCCGTCTGCACACCGCCGAAGGCGGGCTTCAACTTCCCGAGTGTTGCGGCATCGGTCGGCCGCGGGTGCGTGTCGCGTTCGACCGCGTCGACGCCGCGTTCCAGGCGCAGCGTGCGCGTCTCGTAGCCGTCGCGCGCGAACGTCGCGTTGCGCAGCGGGACGACCTCGTCATCGAAGTAGCCGCGCTCCTGGCCAGCCATTGCGCGGGCGAAGCTGTCGGCCGCGAACGCGTCGACCTCCTCGCGCCC
>JBEKAU010000523.1:0-2562 GCA_050015755.1 Vulcanimicrobiaceae bacterium
CGCCGTCTTGTCGCGCGTCTGCGCGGCCGGCAAGATCGCCAAGTTCTCCAGCCGCTTGTCCTTGATCAGCGCCTGGCGCAGCTGACAGCGGCCTTCGACGACCTCGACGATATCGAAGACGATCCGCTTTTCGACACCCAAGACGAGGTCGAGATTGCGCAGCCCGATGTCGGCGTCGACGAGGACGACCCGCTGTCCGCGCTGCGCGAGCGCCGCCCCGACGTTCGCGGTGGTCGTCGTTTTTCCAACCCCACCCTTGCCGGACGTGACGACGATACGGCGTGCTGCCATGTTACTGGGCCTCCTTACGAAGATCGGCCTCGGCGAAGGGGACGACCACGATGCGGTCGCCGACGATCGAGGCGTGTTCGGGACCGCGCGCCTTGGCGCGCTCGGCACTGGTGGCGATGACGGTCGCGATGCGCAATTGCGTCGGCTCGAGCTCGAGCGCGATCACCCGCGCGTTGCGGTCGCCTTGCGCGCCGGCGTGCGCGACACCGCGCAGCGCGCCGAAGACGACGATGTCGCCGGATGCGACCAGCTCGGCGCCCGGGTTGACGTCGCCGATGATGACCAGGTTGCCGAGATTGTGCATCGCCTGGCCGCCGCGCAGCGTCCCGCGGTGATACAGCGTCGAAAGCCCGACCGGCAGCATCCGCGGCGGCGCCGCGGCCGAGATCGCGACGCCCGCCGTGGCCACCGCGGTTGCCGGCGATCCGCCGCCGATCCGCCGCCGCCGCACCATGTCCTCGCGGGCGCCGGCGAAGTCGGCGACCAGCGAACGAGCCTCGTCCGAGAGGCGCACCTCGCGCGATGGCCGGTGGCGCGGCAAGACGGCGACGTCGGCCTCGGCCACGCCCAGATACGCGAGCTGCAGCTCGGCCGCCAGCGGCGCGAGCGCCTCGCTGCCGCGCACGCCGTCGAGGATGACCCCGCAGTCGGCCAGCGCGTCGCGGAACGCGGCCAACTCGCCCGGCCCGGGCTCGAGCGGACCAAGATCGGCGACGGCTCGGCTGCCACGGTAGAAGTCCGGCCGGTCGCCGAAGTGCTCGCGCAGTTCCTCGGCCGCGGCGACGAGCGCACGATCGACCGCAATCTCCAGGTTCCGCCCGCGCCCGCGCACGTTGCTCATTCCGACCCCTCCGGCTTCATGATCCGCCGCGGGTTCCGAGGCTCGCCGAGGGGGCCCTGCGCCGTCCACACGGCATGCACAAGAAGCTTTCGTTGTCCACACGCTCTCCGCAAGCGCAAGCGCGCAGCGGTGGAGAGCAACCCAGGCGCGACGAAGATCCGGCCCTCATCGCGCCCAGTCTCGCAGTCCGGTGTGCCAGCATCCCGGCACCCCCACGACGTAACCGGAGGCAACCGGCCGGGGTAGGAGCGTCACGTGAACCCTGTGTCTGCCGCGGCCGCCTTCAACCGCCTGCGCGGTTCCGTCAATGCCGGCGCGGTCCACGCGCACGCGCGTCGTCCGTTCAAGTTCTTCGTCTGCGGCGACCCGGCGCTGCTCGGCGACTTGCGCAGCGTGCTGCTGGCCGGCTACGACGGGGCGATCCCGGCCGAGGCGGCCGCGGCGCTCGAGACGCTCGGCGTCTCCGCGACCGTCGACACCACCGACGCACGGGCCGTCATCTGCGTCGGCCGCACCGGCGATCGCGGCTGGCTGCAGCTCGACCGGCTGGCGGCCCTCCGGCTTCCGGTCCTGGTGCTGCTGGTCGAGCCCGGGATCGCGGCGCCCAGCACCCCGGCCTCCGCCCCCGGTCCGGGCGCGGCCGAGGAGTACGTCGTCGACCGCATCGCGGCGGAGACGCTGCGCGGCCGCTTTCTGGCCCACCTGATCGACTGCTGCAAAGGCACCGAAATCGCGGTCGGCCGCCGGCTGCCGGCGCTGCGCGAGGCAGTCAGCGTCAAGCTCACGCGCGACGCCGCCATGAACGCGCTCAAGGTCGCCGGCGCGAGCGCGGTCGTCGACCACATCCCGGTCCTCGGTGTCGTGCTCGGCGCGTTCGCGTCGGCCGGCGACATGTTCGCGATCACCGCGATTCAGATCACGCTGCTGCTGCAGATCGGTGCGACCTACGGCCGCGACCCGGATCTGGGCCGGATGTGGGAGCTGCTCCCGGTCGTGGGCGGCGGTTTCGGTTGGCGTGCGCTCGCACGCGAGCTGGCCGGCTTCATCCCGGTCGGCGGCGTCTTCATCAAGGCCGCGATCGCATATGCCGGCACGATCGTCGTCGGTGAGGGCACGCAGTACTTCTACGCGCACGGCCGGCACATGACGCCGACCGACGCCTCGCGCATTTACGAGGACGCGAAGAGCTCGGCGATGACGTTCGCGCGCGACATGGTCGCGCGCTTACGCCGCAACGGCAAATGAGTCAGTCGGCGGAGGGGACCAACAGCTCCCACCGATAGCCGTCCGGATCGTGAAACCACAGCCCCAGGCTCTTCGAGCCCGGGCTGGGCGGCCCGATCTCATCGCCGGGGTCCTCGAGCTCGACGTGCGCTGCGCGCAGCGCGGCGAGCGCGGACTCGAGCGCGCCGACGTCGGCGACACGAAAC
>JBEKAU010000524.1:0-2554 GCA_050015755.1 Vulcanimicrobiaceae bacterium
CAGTGTTTGGCCGGCCACGAGCTGTGCCCGATCGACGAGACCTTCCCAGGCGGTGATGAATGCGAGCGGCAGCGCAGCCGCCTCGTGCATGGTGAGGTTCGCGGGCGTACGGGCCACCAGATCAGCATCGACGACGGCGTACTCCGCCAGCGATCCTTGGAGCGATCCGACGCCGCCGGTCATCCCGAACACCGCGTCGCCCTCGGCAAAGTCCGTCACGCCCGGGCCGACCGCGGCGACGGTGCCGGCGAGATCGATGCCGATGATCGCGGGGGGCTTGACCTGCGCGTGCGTTCCGGCACCCTCGCGAATCTTGAGGTCGAGGGGATTGACGCCGCTGGCCTGGATCCGGACGAGGATCTCGCCCTTGCCGGGCACCGGCTTGGGCACCGTTCGGGGTGCGAGCGGTGCTCCGAATTGTTCGAGCACCATCGCGCGCATCGTCTCGTTCATGGCGTGCCCTTTCGCGAAACTCGGGCCCTGACCCTGACGTTCTCGCCCGTCACGCGACTCGTTCGCCGAGCTGATCCAGCGCGCGGGCGAGCAGTTTCGAGACGTGGCTTTGCGAGAGGCCGAGGCGTTCGCCGAGCTCGCTTTGGGTGAGCCCCGCGCCGTAGGTGCCCAGGATGATCGTGCGTTCGCGCTCGCCGAGGTCATCGAGCGCGACAGCCAGAGCGACCCGGTCTTCGAGTCCGACGGGGTCGGAGGTGTCGATCCACACGTCGACGCGCGCGGCCTCGTCGGTCGTCGTCGGGTCCGGGAGCGGAACGTGGTCGACGCCGTGCGCGGCGTGCAGCGCGCCGAGCGCGCCGATCGGGACGCCCAGGACGGCCGCCAGCTCGGCACTCGAAGGTTCGCGCTGGTGCGCGGCGCAGAACGCGTCCCACGCGACGGCGGAGCGGCGCTCGAGCGCGCGCACCGGGCGCGGCACCCGCACGAGCCGCTCGTAGTCGCGCACGTAGTGCATCAGCTCGCCGACGACCATCAGCCAGGCGTAGGCTTCGAACGGCGTGCGCAGCTCGGCACGGTAATAGTCGACGGCCTTGATGAGCCCGATCGCCGCGACCTGTTCCAGATCGCCCCAGTCGTTGATCGCGCGCTTGAACTTGCGCGCCCCGCGCCGGCATAAGTGCCAATAGGCTTGGACGACGGCATTGCGCCGTTCGACGGTTCGCTCCGCGCCGTAGCGTGCGAGGACCACATCCCGCTGCATCATCTCGATACGCTCCCAATCAGTGTGTAGAGTGGAATAAAGACAGAGAAGACGATGAAGCCGACGACGACGCCGAGCACGACGATCAGCACCGGTTCGATGACGGCACCGAGGGTGGCGATGGCGGTCTCGACGTCGGCTTCGAAATAGCCGGCGATCGTCAGCAGCATCTCGTCGAGGCGACCGGTTTCCTCACCGGCGCGCACCAGCGCGAGCGCCAACGGGTCGATCAGGCGCGTCGCGGCGAGCGACGCGGTCAGTGGCTCGCCGGCGCGGATCGAGGTGTCCAGACGCGCGAGCGCTGCTGCGTAGAGCGGGCTGCCGGTCACCGGACGGACGACCTCGATCGCGGTCAGCAACTCGATGCCGGCGCGCAGCAGCGTGCCGAGCGTGCGGGCCAGCCGCGCCGTCGTCGCCTCGCGGACGAGCGGCCCGATCAGCGGCAGTGCGAACCGCGCGCGGTCGAACGCCAGCGCACCGGTCCGCGTCCGACGCGCGCCGATGACCGTCGCGACGAGGGCGCAGGCTGCCACGCCGGCGCCGAGCCAGACGACCGGTCGCGCGAGGAGCGCGCCGACGGCGAGCATGACCCGCGTCGTGATGGGCAGGTCGACGTGAAACGCGCCGAACATCTGAGCGAACATCGGCACGATTCGCGCAAGGAGGAAGCCGACCAGCGCGAGCGCGGTGCACGAGACGACCGTCGGGTACGCAAGTGCGGCGCGTACCTTCTTGCGCAGGTCGGCGTCGCGCTCGAGGAACGTCGCCAGCCGCTCGAGGACGTCCTCGAGGATGCCGCCGGCCTCACCTGCCGCGACCATCGCGCAGACGAGGGGCGGGAACGCGGCCGGCCGGCGTCGCAGCGCGGCGCTCAATTCCGCGCCTTGCTCGATCTCAGCCGCAACCGATCGCAGCGCCTCGCGCAACGCCCCGTCGGTGGTGCGCTCGATCGTCACCTCGAGCGAACGCCGCATCGGCACGCCGGCACGGATCAGCGTCGCGAACGAGCGGAAGAAGGCGAGCCGGGCGCGGCGCGCCGGCGTGCGTACGCCGCTCCAGCGCGCGAACGCACCGCGTACCGGACCCTCGCGCTCGATCGCGGTGACGAAGACCGCCCGCGCGCGCAGCGTCGCGAGGACCATGTCGCGGTCGGCGGCCTGCATCGCGCCGCGGACCGATTCGCCCCGCGCCGTCCGAGCGGCATAGCGGTAGGAGACCGCGTTCATGCGACGCGGATCTCTTCCGGCCGTGGCGCGGCGCTCCGCGCGTCGGCGAGCTCGACCTCGCCGTGCATGACCAGCTCGGCCAGGTGTCCTTCGAGGGTCTGCATCCCGTTCGCGC
>JBEKAU010000525.1:0-2551 GCA_050015755.1 Vulcanimicrobiaceae bacterium
CGTTCGGCCTCGCTCATCGGCAGCATCAGCCGCTGCAAGGCCTCCAGCCGCGAGCGCTGCAGCGTGTAGCCGTGGACGCGTTTGAGCGCCAGACCCCGCGTGGCCGCGTCGAGCGAGGCCAAGCCCATGATCGTACCGGACGTCCCGAGCGCGAGATCGAGCCGATAGTGGCGCACGCGTTCGGCGATCGGCGCGACGACTTCGAGGATGTGCTCGTCGAGCCGCCGCGCGGCCCGGAACGGATCGCTCTGACCGCGCAGGTACGCGTCGTAGAGGCGCAGGCTGCCGAGCTTCATCGAGTCGACCAAGTACGGCCGCTCACCGTCCGCGACGACGATCTCGGTCGATCCGCCGCCGATGTCGACGATGCACGCGACCCGGTCGTAGATCGGGAAGCCGCTGGCGACGCCGAGGTGGATGAGCCGCGCTTCTTCGCTGCCGTCGAGGATCTCGAGCGGCACGCCGGTGCGCGCTTCGACCAGCGCCCGGAACTCTTCGCCGTTCTCGGTCTCGCGGACGGCCGAGGTCGCGACGGCGCGCACGCGATCGGCGCCGCGCACGTGCGCCGCTTCGACGAACCGCGCGATCGCATCGACGCCGCGCTCCATCGCCTTGCGCGAGAGGCGCCCGCTCTCGAGCGCGTCGTCGCTGCCCAGACGCACCATCTCGCGGGCCTTGTAGACGACGCGCGAGGTGTCGAATGCGGCGTCGAGCTCGACGACGATCAGGTGGATCGAGTTGGTGCCGACGTCGATCGCACCGAAGAGCATCGGCGAGCGGTCGCGCTAGACGGGTGCGGGCTGCCCGACGCGCACGCCGGCGGCGCGCTCGTAGAACGTCGCGATGCTCGAGTAGTCGTCGCTCCCGTGACCTTCGCCGGAAGCCGCCGTGTAGAGCTGATAAGCGAGTCCCGAGGCCGGCATCGTCGTGCCGAGCGCACGGGCCGAGTCGAGCGCCGCGGCTAAATCCTTGCGCAACAAGTCGAGCATGAAGCCGGGTTTGTGCGAGCCGGCGAGCCAGCTCTGCGGCAACCAGTTCTGCAACAGGTAGTTTTGGCCGGTCGCGGTCAGGATCACCTCACGCACCTTGGCGACGTCGGCGCCGGCTTTCGCGGCGAACGTCAGCGCTTCGGCATTGGCGATCATGATGTTCGAGATCAAGATCTGATTGACGAGCTTGACGACCTCGCCCATCCCGACCGGGCCCAGGTGCGTCGGCGTTCCCATCCCGAGCAAGACCGGTTCGGCGTCGCGGAAGTCGTCGTCCGATGCGCCGACCATGATTGTGAGCGTCCCGCTCGTCGCGCGCGCCGGTCCGCCCGAGACGGGCGCGTCGACCAGGCGCAGCCCCTTCTCACGCAGGCGCGTGTCGAACGCGCGGGTCGCCACCGGTGAGATGGTCGACATGTCGATCACCAGCGTGCCGGGCTTCGCGCCGCCGATCACGCCGCGCTCGCCGAAGAGCACCTGCTCGACCTGCGGCGCGTCGGGGACGCACGTCACCACGACCTCGCTGGCGGCAGCGACGCCGGCCGGATCGCCGCCGTCCTGCGCACCGAGCAGACGCAGTCGCTCGAGCGGATCGCGGTTGCGATGCGCGCAGACGCTCACCGCGAACCCCGCGCGCAGGAGCGAGGCGGCCATCGGCTCGCCCATCGCTCCGATTCCGATCACGCCAACGTGCTTCACGCGCGGCCCATTCCGTCAAGGTCGTCCACGCTCCCCCGCGAAGCTCGGCCCGATGTCCGCCACCACCGAACTCTCCCCCGACGCCGCGCCGATCCGGCACGATTGGACCGATGCCGAACTGCAGGCGCTGGCCGACCTGCCGCTGCTCGACTTGGTCTACCGTGCGGCGGGCGTGCATCGCGCGCATCACGATCCGGCCGACGTGCAGCGCGCGACGCTGCTGAGCGTGAAGACCGGCGGCTGTCCGGAGGACTGCGCGTACTGCCCGCAGTCGGCGCGCTACGCGACCGGCGTGCAAGCCGAGGCGCTGCTCGACGTCGAGGTCGTGCTGGCCGCGGCGCGCGCCGCGCGCGACGACGGCGCCTCGCGTTTCTGCATGGGTGCCGCATGGCGCTCGGTGAAGGACGGCCCGCAGTTCGACGCCGTCTTGGCGATGGTGCGCGGCGTGCGCGCGTTGGGGATGGAAGCGTGCGTGACGCTCGGGATGCTCGAGCCGCACCAGGCCCGCGCGCTGGCCGACGCCGGCTTGACCGCCTACAACCACAACCTCGATAGCGGCCCGGACTTCTATCGCGAGATCATCCACACGCGCACCTACGAGGATCGGCTGCGCACGCTCGACGCGGTCGAGGAAGCCGGCATCGGCGTCTGCTGCGGCGGGATCGTCGGGATGGGCGAGACGCGTGCCGACCGGGTCGCGATGCTCGGCATCCTCGCCCGGCGCGATCCGCATCCAGAGAGCGTGCCGATCAACGCGCTGGTCGCGGTCGCGGGGACGCCGCTCGGCGATCGGCCGACGGTCGACGGCTTCGAGGTCGTGCGCGCCGTCGCGCTCGCGCGCATCGCGATGCCGCGCGCGCGGG
>JBEKAU010000526.1:0-3035 GCA_050015755.1 Vulcanimicrobiaceae bacterium
GGGAGCGTCAACGACCTGGGCTTCGGATATTTCGTCGAGCACCAGAAAGACTACGGTAACACCATCGCCGCGAATACGGATGCGAACGGCAACCCTATCTCGCTGTACTTTCTGCCCCAGGACACGCTGGGTGAAGGCGACTACAACTTCTTCTTGCGCGAGATCTATACGCCGACCTCGAACTTCTCGGTCTTCGTCAACGCTTGGGACCGGCGCAGCAGCGTTACGGAGCACACGACGCTCGACCCGCGCGTCTCGGTGGTCTATAAGCCCACCTCGCACGACGTCGTTCGCCTCACCGGCGGTGAAGCCGATGGCGATCCCGCCGCCAATCAGGTGCAAGGCGGCGACATCAGCGGTGTGACGAACGCCTCGAGCCTGAACCCGACGTGCAGCGGGCTCAATCCCATCGCCAGCGCAGGCAATCCGAACCTCGTCTCCGAGCGCTCGAAAGACCTCGAAGCGGCGTACGGCCACCGCTTCTGGGACGATACGTCGATCAATCTCGACGCCTACGTCTCGACGGTGACGAATCAGCTGTTCCAGAGCACGCTCGCGATCACGCCGCAGGCCCTCGCGAACCCGGCCATCGCCAGCTATCTCGCCGGCTTCGCGACGAAGATCGATGCCGCGTGCCCGGGAGACACCTACACCGCGGCGGACGTGTCATCGGTGCTCGGCCTGAGCGAACTCGCCAACGCCGCCTACGGCATGTACCGCGGCATCGAAGCGAGCGGCCGCATTCGCATCTCGCGCCAGTTCCGCCTCGACTTCACGTACAACGTCCAGTCGGCGCAGCAGTTCGGCATTCCGATCCTCGATCTCATGGGCACCCCGACCTTACTCGACGGCGGACAGGTCGAAGGCATTCCGCTACAACAGGGGTCGGCGACGTTCGACTATACGCACGAAGGCTTCGAAACGCAGCTGCAAGGCTTCTACGTCGGCAACAACAACACGTGGAACCGCCCGGCGTTCACCTACTTCAACGGATTCGTCTCGAAGAAGGTGACCTCGCGCGTGACGCTGACGTTCAGCGCCTTCAACGTGTTCAACCAGATCCCGCAGGTCTACGGCTACTTCGGGGCCGGACTCGCGCACGAGACCAACTCGTACAACCCATCACCGCCAAGCCAGCTCCAGCAAGCCGTGATCTTCGGCAATCAGACCTGGGTCGAAGAGCAGGGTCTGCAGCCGCGGACTGTCAAGCTCCAGTTCGACTACGCGATCTAGCCGGCGGCCGGGACGTCGACGACGACGAATGCGCCGCCCTCGGGCCGGTTCGTCGTCCGGAGTGTCCCGCCCATCGCGACGACGATCGCCTCGGCGATGGAGAGGCCCAGGCCGCTCCCGCCACGGTCGTCGCCGCGCCCTCGCGCCGGATCGCCGCGCCAAAAGCGCTCGGTCGCGTGCTGCAGCGCGGCGTCGGAGAACCCGGCCCCGTCGTCTGCTACGCTCAACCGGACGTGGCCGTTCACGCGCACGACTGCGAGATCGACCTGGCCGTTCGCATACCGCAAGGCGTTGTGCAGCAGCGCGATGGCGACTCGCCGCACGGCGCCCGCGTCGCCGCGCGCCCGCGCATCGGCAGCCAACTCGGCGTGAATCGTCACGCCGCGTTGCTGCGCGAGCGCCGCGAGTCCCGCCGCCGCTTCGCCCGCCAGTCCCCCGATGTCGACCACGGTGAGCCCGTCGCGCAAACCGGCATCGGCGCGCGCTGCGCTGAGCAGCTCGCGGGTCAGCGCTTCCAGGTCGTCGGCCTGCGCCGCGATCGACTGCAGCGCGCGCTCGTACTCGTGCGGCGAGCGCGCCCGGCGCAGCATGAGGTCGGCCTCGGCGCGAATCACCGAGAGCGGCGCGCGCAGCTCGTGCGAGGCATCGCTGGTGAAGCGGCGCTGGCGGTCGAAGGCCGCCTCGAGCCGGTCGAGCATGCGATCGAAGGTCGCGCACAGCCGGCCCAGTTCGTCGTTCCGATTGGTGAGTGCGATGCGCGCCGAGAGGTCGTGCTCTTCGATCTCGGAGGCGACGTCGGCGAGTTTCGCCAGCGGTCGCAGGCCCCGCGCGGCGATCGCGCCGCCCAGCACGACCGCCAGCGCAGCAACGATCGGGATCGCCAGCGCGAAGCCGATGGCGAGACGCCGGTCCAGATCGGCGATTCCCTCGGCGTCCCACCAGACGACGACGTCGCCGCGCGGTGTCCCGGTCGGCGGCACCGGCGTGACGAGCGCCCGCTGTTGCGCGCCGGCGGTCGGGACGTCGGCATAGCGTTCGCGCGGATCGTCGGCGAGCGCACGGATCGCGGGCGGCACGTGCGTCATCGAGCTCGCATAGGCACCGTAGTGAAGATCGACGACCAAGCCGTTGACCCGGTTGCCCAAGATCATGTCGACTTGGATGCGGTCGTCGGGGTCGAGGACCAGGCGACCGTGACGCACGTCGACGACCGTCGCGACCGCCGTCCCCGCGATCCGCAAGCGCTCGTCGAGTGCGGCGCGCTGGGAGCGATCGGCAAAGATCAGCGCGACCAGCGCACAGAGGATCAGCGCGNNGCAACGCGCCGGCGTATGCAAGCCCGAGCTGACCGCGCAGCGTGCGGGGATCGATCATGGCGGCGCTCCGAATCGGTAGCCGGCACCGCGCACCGTGTGCAACAGCGCCGGATCGCCGAGCTTCAGCCGCAGGCGACGAATGTAGACCTCGATGATGTTCGACGCCGTATCGCGCTCGCGTTCCCACAATGCGTCCTCGAGCATCCGCCGGGTGACGAGCAGGCCGGCGTTGCGCAGGAAGTACTCGAGGAACGCCGTCTCGCGCGCCGAGAGCGGGATCGTGCGTTCGCCGCGTGAGACGAGCCGCGTACGCAAGTCCAATGCGACGTCACCCACGCGCAACTCGGCACGCACCGCGCCGCGATCGCGACGGGTGATCGCACGCAAGCGCGCATCGAGCTCGTCGAAGACGAACGGCTTGCGCAGGTAATCGTCCGCACCGGCGTCCAGCCCATCGACGATGTCGAGCGTCGTGTCACGGGCGGT
>JBEKAU010000527.1:0-2542 GCA_050015755.1 Vulcanimicrobiaceae bacterium
TGCTGCGCGCGGTGCGTCCGGCGTGCGTCGTCATCGAAGAGCTGTGGACCGATTATGCGCACCCGCAGACCGCCGTGCTGATGGGCCACGCGCGGGGGGTGATCGCACTGGCTGCCGGTGCGCACGGCGTGACGGTCCACGCGCTCGCCCACGCGATGGTGAAGCGCGCGCTGGCCGGCAGCGGGGCCGCGCGCAAGGCGCAGGTGAAGGGGATGGTCGTCCAGCTGCTCGGCTTGACGACCGAACCGCGCCCCGACGACGTCTCGGACGCCCTCGCGCTGGCGATCGCGTTCGCAAATGTGGAAGCACAGCGGGAGCGGTTCGCCGAAATGGGCGTGGTGATGCCCCAGCGACGCTCGCGCGCCACCCGGTTGGCGTAAGCGGCGTGTTCTCTAGAATCACCGGTACCGTCATCGACAACGCGGGCGAGCTCGTGCGGATCGACGTCGGCGGGCTGGTCTACGACGTGCTCCTCCCGCCCAGCGTCGCCGCCAAGGTGCCGACCAGCGGCGAGACGACCCTCGAGATCTTCTCGCACTTCGCCCTCGACGGGAACGCCGGCCGCTTCACGTTCTTCGGCTTCACGAACACCGTCGAGCGCGAGTTCTTCGAAGCGCTGCTCTCGGTGGCGTCGATCGGGCCGAAGTCGGCGGCGCGCGCGTTCTCGGCGCCGATGGGCCGCATCGCCCGCGCCATCGACGAAGGCGATCACGTCTTCCTCAAGACGCTGCCGGGAATCGGTCAGCAGAAGGCGCGCGACATCGTCGCCAAGCTGCAGGGGAAGGTCGCGCGCTTCTTGCTGATCCAGGACGCGCCCGCGCGCCCGGTGGTCGAGCCGCCGCCGATGCCGGAGTTTGCCGGTGAAGCGCTGGCGGTGCTGCTGCAGCTCGCCTACAAGCGGGCCGAGGCCGAAGCGATGATCGCGCAGACACTCGAGCGCGCACCGTCGATCACCGATGCCGAGGCGCTGCTGGCCGAGATCTATCGCCAGCGGCACGCGGCCGGAGTCGGCGCGTGAGCGACTCGGTGCGGCGTCGCGTCGTCGGTCCGGGTGATGCGGCACCGCCGCCCCTCGACGTCCCGGAAGAAGCGATCCCGCGCATCGTGGGCGCCGACGCGTCGCTCGAGGACGAAGTCTACGGCGCGACGCTGCGGCCGCGCACCTTCGAGGACTACGTCGGGCAAACGCAGCTGGTCGAGAACTTGCGGATCGCGATCGACGCGGCGGCGCGGCGCGGTGAGCCGCTCGAGCACGTGCTCTTCTCGGGTCCGCCGGGACTGGGGAAGACGACGCTCGCGAACCTGATCGCGCGCGCGACCGGTGGGACGCTGCGGCCCACCTCGGGGCCGACGCTCGAGAAGCCCAAGGATCTGGTCGGCATCCTGACCGCGCTCGAATCCGGCGACGTGCTCTTCATCGACGAGATCCATCGCCTCGGCGCGGTGGTCGAAGAGTACCTCTACCCGGCGATGGAAGATTTCCAGATCGACTTCGTCGTCGATCGCGGCGCGTACGCGAAGACGCTCAAACTGCCGCTCAAGCGATTCACCTTGGTCGGCGCGACGACGCGGGCGGGGATGCTCTCGGCGCCGCTGCGCGATCGCTTCGGCATCGCCTACCACCTCGCGTACTACGAACCCGACGAGCTGCGCGCGATCGTCGAGCGCAGCGCGCGCGTGCTGGGGATCGCCGTCGAGCCCGAGGGCGCGCGCACCATCGCGGCGCGCAGTCGCGGGACGCCGCGCATCGCGAACCGTCTGCTGCGGCGGGTGCGCGACTTTGCCGAGGTGCGCGCCGACGGCGTCGTCACCGCGGCCGTCGCCGACGAAGCCTTGCAGCGCGAAGGCGTCGACATCGCCGGACTCGACCGGCTCGACCGCGCCTACCTCGACACGATCGCGCACCAGTACGCCGGCGGCCCGGTCGGCATCAACGCGATCGCGGCGACGTTGACCGAGGACGTCGAGACGCTCGAGGACGTCGTCGAGCCCTATCTGCTGAAGATCGGTTTCGTCCAGCGCACGGCCAGCGGGCGCAAGACGACGCCGGCGGCGCTCGCGCACTTGGGGATCGGGCCGCGCGGGGCGAGCCAGCCGCGGCTGTGGTGATCGACCGGCTGGCGTTTCTGCAGCTGCTGGGCGCGAGCACGATCGCGAGCGGCGGCCTCGACGTGTGGGAGCCGGACGGGACGCAGATCCGGGTGTTGGTGGCGGCCGACCTGGCCGGCGATGAGCCCTCGCAGTACGCCGACGGCACCTTCGTCTTCGGCGGCAAGCGTTGGCGCGGCGCGCCGTCCACGGTCCCGGTGCAGAACGGGCGCTTGGGCTTGGTGACGACGCTCGACGTCGACCAATATCTGCTGGGCGTCGTTCCGCTCGAGCTCTCGCCGAGCTGGCCGGTGGCGGCACTGCAAGCGCAGGCGATCGTCGCCCGGACCTACGCGCTCTCGCACCGGACCCTCTCGCGGCCGTGGGACGTCTCGGCCGACGACGCCGACCAGCGCTGGGGCGGGGTCGACGCCGAACATCCCGCCGCGAGTGC
>JBEKAU010000528.1:0-2538 GCA_050015755.1 Vulcanimicrobiaceae bacterium
ATCACGTCGGTCGTCGCGTCGAGTCCGAGGGCGTGCAACGTCGTGCGCAGCGTGCGCAGATCGTTGTCGGCATTGCGAATCGCCGCCAGCGAGGTCGGGCCGTTGATCCCCGGCGTGAGCGATTGCGGCGAGTCGCCTTGGTTGTGCTGCGTGCCGTCGGGATCGCGCGACCAGAAGACCATCGCGAACGGTTTGCCGCTGGCCTTGAAGGCCGGCAGCACGACGCGGGTCGCGGCGGCCAGGAACCAGTCTTGCTGCCCGGCATTGGTGACGTTCGTTCCCGGTGTGCTCGCGTCGCCTGCGAAGCCGTTGCCCATGCGGGTCGGCGCCTGCGCCATCCCGGTCGTCTGGGTCAGGCCGCTGGCGACCCAGTCGGGGATCGGGCGGCCGCCGCGGCCGGTGTTGTCGTCGATGACCAGCGTGCGCGTCCCCGCGGTGTCGGCGGCGTCGAAGATCGCGACCGGACCGACCTTGCCGATCGACGCGGTCTGGTAGCCCTGCGCGTGCGCCAGGGCGAGGATCGCGTCCTCGTCGAGGTAGTTGCCGCCGAAGCGCTCGTCGACGTCGGCGATGACCGGATCGGCTTCGAGGAACGGCGTCATCGAGAACGCGGCCGCGGGGACCTTGTACCCGACGTAGATCGTGTTCGAGAAATCGCCGGTGTCGCCCAGCAGATGTCCGGTCGCCATCGTCGAGGCGTTGGCGGTGGTGAACGTCGGGAAGATGCTGTGGCTGTTGGCGAAGCCGACGCCGGCCTCGCGCATCGCCTCCATCGCGGGGGCGGTCGTCGCATCCACCATCGCCCCGCGCAGACCGTCGGGGACGAACAGGATCACGTTGTGCGGTGGCGCAGGCTGCGCACTCAGCGGGGTGTGCGCGACGAGCGGGGTGGCGGTGGCGAGGAGCGTGGCGAGCGCGGCGGCGCCGGCCCGATGGAGAGCGGACGGCATATGCTCGCGACGATACGCCGCGAAGGTTAAGAGCTCCCTAAGTCCGCGCCCGGCCCTTTGAAGACCGTGTAGAGCAGCAGCATCGCCGGGATCAGGAGCACCGAGCCGGCCGCGGCCGCGATCAGGTAGGCCCCCAGCGTCGCGTCCGGCGCGGCCGCGGTCGCGAGCGTCCAGTGGCCGGGCACGACCGCCGGTGCCTGTCCACCGAACCAACCGCCGAGGACGGCGACGACCTCGGCGCCGACCGCGATCCGCGCTACCAGGTCGCTTCCGGTCACGACCAGCGCGAGCACCACCAGACCGAAGGCGAACGCGACGACGACGGCGACCTGCGCGGCCGGATCGTGCAGCGCGGCGATCAGCTGCGGGACGCTCCGCCACGCGATGAGGGTCGGCAGCGCGCCCAGCACCCACACGGCGAGCGTCGCCGCGATCGCACGGCGGCGGAAGTCGTCGTGCAGCGGGCCTTCGCGGGTCTCACGCAAGAGGAACACGGCAGCGACTTGCGCGCAGAGCGCGACCGCGAACAGGCCGACGCTCAGCGCGAACGGTGACGTCCACGCGTAGTCGCCGGCGGCGATCGCGCCGACCGTGTCGCCCAGGAAAAACGGCGCGATGATCGAGGCGGCGCCGAACACGACCGTCCAACCCTGCGCCAGCGCCGGGACGTCGCCGGCGTAGTTGCGGAACACGAACGCCGCGCCGCGCAACACGATCCCCAGCAACGCCAGCGTCAGCGGCGCGTTGAGCTGCGCAGCGATGTCGGCGAACGCCGGTGGAAAACACGTGAAGAGCGTCACCAGCGCGAAGATCAGCCAGACGTGATTGGCTTCCCAGACCGGTCCGATCGCGTGGGTGATCGCCGCGCGCTGCTCGTGCGCCCGGGGACCACTGGCAAGCAGATCCCACACACCCCCGCCGAAATCGGCGCCGCCCAAGACGGCGTAGAGTGCGATCGCGGCAAGCGCAACGCCTGCGGCGCCGATCACGACGCTCACGTCGTGACCTCACGCGGTTGCGTATCGGGGAGCGGATGGTCGCCGACGCGGCGCAGCAGCCACCAGCAGGTTGCCGCCAAAATGATGTAGAGCAGCGAGAACGCGTAGAACTGCAGCGCGATGCCGGGCGCCGGGGTGACGGCGTCGCTGGTGCGCAGCAGCCCGTGCGCGATCCACGGTTGGCGGCCGAACTCGGTCACGAACCAGCCGGCCTCGAGCGCGATCAGCGCCAGCGGTGCGCTCAGCGCGATCGCCGCGAGCAGCGGGCGCGCGAGCGCGCGCCGCCGCAGCACGGTGATCACCCACACCACCGCGATCAGCAGCAGCAGCGACGCGGTGCCGACCATGGAGTCGAACGAGAGGTGAACGATCGGGACCGGCGGCCGTTCGCTGCGCGGCACCACGTCGAGCCCCCGCACCTGCGCGTTCGGATCGAACGCGACCAGCAGCGAGAGGCCCTTGGGGATCTCGATCGCGTAGCGAACGCCGTCGGCACCGACGATTCCGCCGATCGTGATCGGCGCACCGCGCTCGGTATGGAACAACGCTTCGGCCGAGGCGAACTTCGCCGGCTCGTTGTCGGCGTCGAA
>JBEKAU010000529.1:0-2536 GCA_050015755.1 Vulcanimicrobiaceae bacterium
GAGCGCCGGAGCGACCGAAGCGCAGGAAGCGCGCAGGGAGCGTCCCCGCCGCAGCCCGGTGTCGCCCCGCTGCCGCGCCCCAATCGCGGTTTAGTAGATCGGCGACCCCGGCAATCCCGGCGCCACCGACCCATCGTCTTGCGCAAACTCCAGCCGCAACGGATACGACGATCCCCCCTCGGGCATCGTCACGACACGCACACGTTGAAAGGTCCCCGGCGCAATCGTGTCTTGCCAGATTTTGAAGCGCGAAAACGCCGGCAACCCATGCGCCTGCACCAGCGTGCCATCGATGAGGAAAGTGCCCGTGGCGCGCCCCCCGCGAGGATTCGCGTAGAGCGCGATCGACCGCGGCCCGCGCGTCATGTTGACGACGACGACGTTCATCGATTGCTCGACGCCGTAGTCACCCGCGAGCGCCTGCCCTTCGCGCAGATTCGGCAACGGCAACTCACCGATCGGGATCTCGAGATCGGCGCCGTCGACGTCGTAGGTGCGATCGAAGTAGAAGGTCGGCACCGGATACGTGCCGCGCGCGTGGGGTGCGCCGCCGGAGAGCAGATCGACTTGCGTGATCGACTGGTCGAGTGGAGCGCTGGCGTCTTGGGCGACCAGCGTGAGGTCGATCGGATCGCCGGAAACCACGCGCAGCTGCACCAGGCCACTGACGACGTTTTGCGGTGGGAGCGGTGCGTCGACGAGGTTGACGGTCGCGCCGGCCGGGATCGTCACCACGAGTCCTTCGTTGCGCGACTGACGCACGAGGAAGCGCGAGGTCGAGAGATGACCGACCTCGAGCTCGTTGCCTTCGGGTCCGGCAGAACCGTCGATGAGCTGCACGGTGGCGGGCGCGTTGCTGCCGTTGTGCGCTTTGAGGAGGATGCGGCGCGGCGGTTCGGTGCCGGGGTTGTAGTGATAGTAGAGAAATCGCTGCGCTTGCGTGCGGTCGAGCCGCGCGGTGAAGAGGACGCCGTCGGCGGTGAGGCGTTCGGGATAATCGCTCACCAGCAGGCGTGCCGGCTCGATCGGCGGCAGCGCGACGTTCTGCACGATCACGTGCGTGGTGCCGTTGACGGTGAAGTAGCCGTCGCCCGAGAGCGTGACCGGGACGTCGACCTCGACCTGATTGTCTTGCGCGAGATCGCTGTGCAGCGGGACGGTTTCGGCAACGACTTGCGCGCTCGCGTGCGGGCGCAGCGTCGCGGCGTCGGCGACCGCGTCGGCGATCGTCTGGCGCAGGTAGTCGGCCGAGGCGGGGTCGCCGGTGACGCGGACCGTCGTCGAGTCGGCCGGTGTGCCGGCGGCATAGGCGACGCGAATGGGGACCTCGCGGGTGACGCCGCGCTGATCGGTGACGGTGACGGTCGTCGTGCCGAGCGCGAGGCCGCTCACGAAGAGGACGCGCTGCGCTTGGTCGACGGTGGCGGTCGCGATGGTCGGGTCGGCGACGGTCGCGGTCACCGTGCCCAGCGTGCTGTTGAGGCGGGCCGAGGCGGTCTTGCCCGGCTCGACACCGAGCTGCGGCGGCTCGACGATGATCGGCGGCTGCGTCGGGGTCGCGCTCGGCACGGGCGATGCGGAGGCGTCGGGTTCGCCGCTGACGCCGGGGAGCGGCGTGGGGACGGCTGGTAGCGGGGTGTTGACGGTCCCCGGCGGATTCACCGGCCCGCTCGGGGCGGGCGCCGGCGGGTTCACCGGCTGCGCGGCCGCGCCCAACAGCGCGACGAGGCAGAGCAGTACGAGGCTAGAGAACGGCGCGAGGACGCGTCGCAAGCGGCTTCCTTCGTCGGCGGGGAGTCACGCGATCTTTTGCGTCGATGCGTCCTCGCGACTGACGGCCGACGCCAGAAGCGTCTTGTAGCCGACATTCGGGAAGAGCACCGTCACCAGGTCCTTCTCGGCGCGTTCGACCGTGCCTTGTCCAAACTTCGCGTGGTAGACGACGTCGGCGATGTGATAGCCCGACGAGACCTGCTCGCGGTGGCCGCGCAGGCAGTTGTCGCACGCCCCGCAGGTCACGGCGGCGTAGTCTTCGCCGAAGTAGTTGAGGACGAAGCGGCGGCGGCAGCCGGTCGTCTCGGCGTACTGCAGCATCATCGCCAGCTTCGACTGGTCGTACTTCTTCTTGGTCTCGTAGTTGGCCAGGTTGAGGACCATCTCGCGCTGCTCGCGGGCCGCCTCGGTGAGGACGTACTTGCTGCGCATGCCGTTCTCGATGAAGCCGCTCTTCTTGAGCAGCGCGAGGACGACTTTGAGCTTGGTCAACGGAAGCTGCGTGATCTTGCGCAGGTCGGTCAGGCTCACGCCCCCTTCCTGCTCGCCGAAGATCTCCAGCGTGCCGAACACTTTCTGTACTTCCTCGACGTCGGGGTACTTGCCGGTCAAGAAGTAGTTCTGCACGCGCGTATCGCTCATGCGATAGATCAGCACGCACTTGGACGGATCGGCGTCGCGGCCGGCGCGGCCGGCCTCCTGCGTGTACGCCTCGACACTGCCCGGCAGATCGTAGTGCACGACGAACCGGATGTTGGACTTG
>JBEKAU010000530.1:0-2535 GCA_050015755.1 Vulcanimicrobiaceae bacterium
GATGGTGAACGTATCGCCCGGGTGGAGTGGCGCGAAGAACTTGGCGCCACTCTCCATGATCGGAAAGCCCGCGCCGCCGCCGGTGATCCCGGCCGCGAAATCGTAGGGGCTCTGGCGCCACAGCTCTTCGGTCGCGAGATCGAAATACTGGAAGAAGTTCGGGTAGAAGACGATCCCGAACGCGTCGGTCTCGCCGAAACGCACCCGCAGCGTCAGCCGCGAGATGCGCGTGCCCGGACTAGGCGGCATCGCGTCGATACATGCCGAGCGCGCGGAATGCCGGCGCATCGTCGAAGCGGAAGAGATATGCGGGCGCACCGTTCGTCGTCTCGTGCGTGTACGGTTGCCACGAGGGGACGCAGAACGTGTCGCGCTCGCGCCATTCCAGCACGGTATCACCGACGCGCGTACGGCCGCTGCCGGCGACGACGTGGTAGATCGCGCTGGAGGTCTCGCGCACCGGCGGCGTCGGCGTGCCGGGCTGCAGGCGCAGCGCCGAGGCGCCGGTCGTGCGCGCGATCGGTCCGCCGGCGCGTTTGTCTTCGTACGGCAGTTCGACGGTGCCACCGGCGGCGTCGAGCGCGGCTTGCATCGGCGCCCACGCGAAGCGCAGTCGCGAATCGGCGGGTGCCGGGTCCGAGGGGAAGCGCGTCTCTTTCCACGGTTCGGCGAAATTGGCCGGGAAGAAGTGGAAGAGCGGAATGTCGAGCCCGTCGAGCCACACCATCGGCTGGTCCGACTCGTTGCCGTGGTCGTGGAACTCGAACGAGGGTGTCAGCACGAGATCGCCGCGTCCCATGGTGACCTTCTCGCCGCCGACCGCCGTGTACGCACCCTCGCCGTCGACGATGAAGCGCAGCGCGAACGAGGTGTGCCGGTGCGCGCGTGCGACCTCGCCGGGCAGGATGAGCTGCAGGCCGGCGTAGAGCGTATCGGTCGTGTATGGTGCTTTCAGCGCCGGGTTGGTCAGCATGAAGACGCGTCGTTCGGCGTCCTCGGCGCTGACCAGCGTACCGGCGCGATCCAGCAGCGGGCGGATCGCATCGTAGCGCCACACATGCGGAACGCCTTTGGGGCGCGGCACGGGCGGGACGATGACCTCCATGTTCGTCCAGAGTGGATCGACCGCGGCGTGCGCGCCGTCGGCGAACAGGGCGTCGAGCGAATCGGATGCGATCATGCGATACCTCCTGCGCGCGCCGTGGCGGCGACGCCGATGGAGAACGAGCCGATGCGGCTGATCGTGCAGACCAGCGTCTCGCCGGGATGGATCTCGCCGACGCCGGGCGGCGCCCCGGTCATCAGCAGGTCGCCGGGTTCGAGCGTCATCGCCGCCGACGCATACGCGATCAGGTCGGCGACGCCGACCGTCATGTCCTTGGTGTTGACGTGTTGGCGCGTCTCGCCGTCGATCGTCAGGTCGATGTCGAGCGTCATCGGATCGCCGACCTCGTCGGCGGTGACGATCCAGGGGCCGATCGGCGCGAAGGTGTCGTAGCTCTTGCGCCGCACGCGCTCACCCGTGCCGCGCACGGTGACGTCGAGCCCGATCGTGTAGCCGAAGACGTGCGCGAGCGCGCGCTCGGGAGCGACGGCGGTCGCGCGCGCACCGATCACGACGGTCAGCTCGCACTCGTGATGGATCTCCTTGCCGTCGACCAGCGGACCGTGCGGCAGCACGATACGATCGGAAGGGCCGCACAGCGCCGACGGCGCTTTCAGGAAGACGTCGAAGTCGAGCAGCGCCGGATTCACGCCGCGCATCTCTTCGACGTGGGCCGCGTAGTTCGCGGCCGCGGCGACGATCTTGGTCGGATTGAGCGCCGGCTCGCGCAAGCGCACGTTCGCCACGGGAATCGCAATCGCGTTGGAATTCGCGGCGAGGCGTTCGATCGCGCCACGGCGCTGGGCGAAGTCGCGCACCAGGCGCACCCACCAGCCGGCACCGAGTGCGTCGTCGGACCAGTCGGGGACGGCGGCGGTGACGTCGATCAGCGAGGTGCCGGCGGCGTCGACGACGCCGAGGCGCCAGTCGTCGAAGAGTGCGAGGCGCATCAGAGGATCGCGAATCGGCCGGCGTGCGGGCCGAGCGGCCAGCGGCCGCGGGCGAACAGCGCGTCGATCGCGACGAAGGGATGGTCGGGCATGCCGCACGCTTTCGCCAGCGCGGCGTGGTACGCTGCCAACGCGGCCGCGCCGGCCAGGACGCGTGCGTACTCGTCGCTGACGATTCCCGCCGCGGCGAGCGCCTCGCGGGCCGCGGCGATGGTCGGCTCCAGCGCCGCGTCGACGATGCTGCTCAGGTCGCCGAGGACCAGCTGCTCGCCTGCCGCCGCGACCGCCCGGTCGCGCAGTACGCGCGCCTCGACCGCGTCGGCGTCGGCCGCCGGAGCACCGGCGGGGTCGAGTGCGAGCGCCTTCGCTGCCGGCAAGTCGACGACGACCTCGATGCCCTCGACGTGATAGCCGGCGGCCGCCGCGCGCGCGAGCGCTCGTTCGTCCTCGCCGAGCGGCACGCCCAGCCGGGTGAACCAC
>JBEKAU010000531.1:0-2532 GCA_050015755.1 Vulcanimicrobiaceae bacterium
GTCAACGCGAGCGAACCGTAGAGGTCGATGCCGATGCGCGCGGTTCGTTCGATGAGCCCGCGTGCGGCCAACCGGTCGACGAAGGTCGCGGCCGCTCGCATCGGACCGACGGTGTGCGAGCTCGACGGTCCCAGGCCAATCTTGAAGAGGTCGAAGAGACTTACCACGGCGGCCGGTATTTTTCGGCTCTGCGCGAGACGCTGCCTGGTACCGTTGTTCCAGGGCAAACCGAGCACGCGCACAGGAGGTAAGGCCGCGATGTTGGCGATTTGGCGAACGGCAGCTGGATCGCTCGGCGGGAAGGCACGATCCATGCGGATCTCTCGAGTCGGCGCGGCATTGGTCGCCGCGCTCGCGCTGTTCCCAGCGGCCGGTGCCCGCGCCGCCACTGCACCGGTTCATCCGTCCGTGCTGGTGGTCGCGACCTTCGAGTTCGGCGATCCGCGTGATGCGGGCAGCCGCGGCGAGGCGCGCGCATGGGTCGTGCGCGATCACCTCACGCACACCGTCGACGTACCGGGACTGATCCGGCCGGTGTATTGCGATGCGAGCGGCGCGGAGTGTCTGCTCATCACCGGGATCGGCAAAGCGAACGCGGCATCGTCGATGATCGTCGCGGGGACCTCGCCGCTGCTCGACCTGCGTCACAGCTACGTTCTCTTGGCGGGGATCGCCGGGACGTCGCCGTGGCAGGCGAGTCTGGGTTCGGCGGCGTGGGCGCGCTACGTCGTCGACGGTGATGTCTCCAACGAGATCGACCCGCGCGAACCCGGCGCGCCGACGGGATTCGCGCGCTCGCGCTTCGGCTGCTACGGTGTGCCGTGGTGCGCGAAACCGTGGCGGACGAACACCGAGGTCTTCGCGATCGATCCGCAGCTCGCGCGCTGGGCGTACGCGATCTCGCGCCGCGCCGTGCTCGCCGACGCGCCGTCGATTCGCACGTATCGCATGCACTACACCTACGCGACGTACGGCGCGCGGCCGCCGGCCGTCGACGCGTGCGACGTAGTCGGTGGCGACGTGTATTTCGCCGGCGCGATCAACTCACGGCTGGCGAGCTGGTGGGTGCAGCAGTGGACCGCCGGCCGCGGCCGCTACTGCATGACCTCGATGGAAGACAGCGGCTTCATGACCGGCGTCACGCGCCTGGTCGCCATGAGACGGCTCCCGCCGGCGCACGCACTCGACCTGCGCGCGGCGTCCGACTACGATCAGCCGTATCCCGGCAGCACGGCGCAGGCCGCGCTGGCGTCGATCGACCACACCGGCGGCTTCGCACTCGCCCTCGACAACGCGTACCGCGCCGGCGAGCCGGTCGTACGCGCGCTGCGCGACGGCACCACGCCGCCTTGACGCAGTTCCCGGCCGCAGCGATAAATTGGGGTGGGCTTCACAGCCTACGTCCCCTCTTGAAGGATGTTCAGGTAGGCAGTATATGCATAGAGCCGGTTACGTGAACGCCCGGTAATTTCTCGCAGGAGTCCCAGAGAGACAAGACGTTGGAGGGCCGTGTCGGCGGTCGGTTGTGTAACGCCTAAGGCCGCGGCGACGGTACTGCTCTTGACAATCGGAGTTCGTCGCAACAGCTCGTGAAGACGAGGAACACTCGCCGAAGAGGTTTCCGTGTCTATTCGCCGCCGATCACTCTCGAAGAGATGAAGAATACGACGCGCGGTTTCAGTCGCGCGCGTTGCAGTAGACTCCACGGCCGCGAAAAAGAACGATAGCCATGCTTCCCAATCCCCGTCAGTTCGTGTGCGTTGGAGAAGCTCGTAGTATTGGGAACGGTGCTCCTTGAAGAAAAGGCTGAGATAGAGGAGGGGCTTTTCGAGAGCTCCTGCAGCCACGAGCCCCAACGTGATCAGGAGTCGCCCCAATCGTCCGTTACCGTCGAGAAACGGGTGAATTGACTCGAACTGGGCGTGGGCAAGCGCAACTCGAACCAATAAGGGAAGTTGGTTGCGGTCGTCGTTCAAGAACCGCTCGAGGTCGCTCATGCACTGCGCAACGGCATCTGGCGGCGGAGGGACATAGAGCGCATTGCCGGGTCGGCTGCCACCGATCCAATTTTGGCTTATGCGGTACTCGCCGGGCGACTTCTCACTACCGCGACCACGTGAGAGTAAGCGGGCGTGAATTTCGCGAAACAGTCGTGTCGAGAGCGGCAACGACTTGAGTTCTTCGATACCAAACTCCATCGCATCGACGTAGTTTGACACTTCGATAACGTCGTCAATGGAGAATTCGGTGGGCTCGGCATTTTCGAAGAGCAGAAGGTCGGAAAGAGATGACTGTGTGCCCTCGATTTGAGACGAGAGGAGAGCTTCTTTCCGGACGTACATGTACAGAAAGAGCTGCGTCTCGGGCAAGGTTCGAGCAATGCCATCCAACCGGCCAAGCGCAAGAACGGCTGCTTCGAGAAGCGCCTGTGCCTTGAGGTCGAGCGCCACCATCGGCTGAGGCGGCAGAGGTCGCGGGATGAAGGTCCGATAGGACTCTCCGGCAAGGGCTACCGGGCGCCAGTCCCCTGAG
>JBEKAU010000532.1:0-2531 GCA_050015755.1 Vulcanimicrobiaceae bacterium
CGAGGCGCCGAAGCCGATCGCCGCGCCGACGGCGAAGTCGCCGACGATCGCCAGCGTGAACGTCGCCAGGTCCAGCGTGCCGACCGATCCGATGTGGGGCGCAACCGCGAACGCCAGGGCGAGCGCGAAGCCGGCACGCACCATCGGCGGCACCGAGGGATGCGAGGTGGCCGGCGCCCGCGCGACCAGCCCGACCGCGCGCGCAAAGACGAGCAGCGTCGCTTGCGTCATCCGCGCGCGAGCAGCGCCATCCGCGCCACGACCTCCGCGAACAACTGCGCGCACAGGCCGAGCCCGAAGCGGCCGAAGAGCGCCAGCACGAAACCGACCGCGACGATCTTCGGCAAAAGCGTCAGCGTCTGCTCCTGCACCTGGGTCGCGGCCTGCAGCACCGCCACCGTCGCCCCGACCGCCGTCGCCGCGACCAGCACCGGCAGCACGAGCAGCGCCGTCACGACCAGCGCATCCCGCAACAGCGCGTCGAACGTCTCCATGCGGGAGAGCGTGCGCGCGCGATGTTACCGAATCGTGTCCGTTATGCTGCCGCCATGTGCGCGGCTACCACGCGCGCCGCGCCGCAAGCACGGCGGAGACGACGGCGCGCGTCGCCGGGGAACGGTTCAGCGTGTAGAAGTGTGCGCCGACCGCGCCGCGGGCGAGCAGATCGGCGACCTGCAAGGTCGCGTAGGCGACGCCGAGGTCGATCACCGCTTGCGGATCGTCGCGGCGCGCTTCCAGCTCCGCGCGCAGACTGGGCGGGATCGTCGCGCCGCACTGTTTGGTGAAGCGGTCGATCTGATCGTAGTTCGTGATCGGCATGATGCCGGGGAGGATCGGCACGCGGATCCCCCACGCCCGCGCGCGCTCGACGAACTCGAAGAAGCGCGCGTTGTCGAAGAACAGCTGCGTCACGAGGAATTCGGCGCCGGCACGGACCTTGGCCGAGAGCGCCGCGAGGTCGGAATCGAGGCTCGCCGCCTCGGGGTGCTTCTCCGGATAACACGCCCCGCCGACGCAGAGCGCGAACTCCGACTTCACCAGCGCGACCAGCTCCGTACTCGTCGCCAGGCCGTTCTCTGCCGCGACGAAGCTGGTGCTTCCGCGTGGCGGATCGCCCCGCAGGGCAAGCACGTTCTCGATCCCACCGGCGCGCAGGTCGCCGAGGACGCCACGCAGGTCGTCAGCCGAAGCGCCGACGCACGTGAGGTGCGCCATGACGTCCAGGCCGCCATCGATCCGCAGCCGCTTCGCGAGGTCGACCGTCCGCGCTCGGGTCGAGCCTCCCGCCCCGTAAGTGATGGAGACGAATCCGGGGTCGAGCGGTCGCAGTGTCTCGATGGTCGCCAAGAGCGTCGCTTCGGCCGCGTCGTCCTTCGGCGGAAAGAACTCGAACGAGAAAAACGGCCGCCGGCTGCCCAGCTTCTCGGCAATGCGCACGCCACGGGGTTACCGTCCCTCCGGCCGCCTCCCTGTGCCAGTCTGTCCACCACAGCGATCACAGCACAGGTTGGACAGAGCTGTTCACTCGACCAAGGCATCCTTGTCGCCGTGTCATCGTCAAAAGAGGGGCTCGACCGCAGCGGGGAGCCCCTCACATTCAGTTCAGTGTGTCTGCCAATTCCACCACGCGGGCCCTGTGGTGCCCGCGCCGGGAATCGAACCCGGATGGGGTTGCCCCCGCTGAATTTCTTACCTCGCCTCACGGCGAGAATTCTTACTCCTCAAGTATATACCATTCGTCGACCAATTGACATGGCATTGACGACGATCGCCGCCACAGAGTCTCAGCCCAACGTCCCGCGCGTCGTTCTCGCGTCGCGAACCCGCTACCGGAAACTCTGGACGACGCCGCTGCAGACCAATGCCCACCCGTCGACCATCACGAACAGCAGCAGCTTGCACGGCAGCGCAATCACCGGCGGCGACAACATGACCATCCCGAGTCCCATCAAGATTGCGGCGACGGCAAGATCGATCGCGACGAACGGGAGATAGAGCGCGACGCCGATGGCGAACGCCGAACGCAACTCGCCGACGACGAAGGCCGGAATCAGTACGGTCAGCGGGACCGCGCGGGTGGGTGTCGATGGTGCGAGGTGCGCGACGCGGTCGAACACCAGCAGATCGCGCGCCTTCGTCTGGCGCAGCATGAACCCGCGCAGCGGTGCTGCCGCGCGATCCAAGAACGCGGCTTGCGAGAGCCGGCCGGCGGCATAGGGGCGGATCGCGTCGCGTTCGATCGTCTGGAAGGTCGGCGTCATGATGACACACGTCAGCACGAGCGCGAGACCCGTCAGCACGGTGTTCGGCGGCAGCGTCGCGGCGCCCAGCGCGGAGCGCACGATCCCGAGCACGACGACGATGCGCACGAACGAGGTCGAGAGCACCAGCACGAACGGCGCGATGGAGAGCAGCGTGAGCGCGGCGAGCACGTCGAGCGGCAACGAACCGCGTCCGTGCTGGGCGATCTGCAGGACGGCATCCATGCGCGGATCGTGCGCCGCGCAGGTGTCCGCGATGTTACCGCGTGG
>JBEKAU010000533.1:0-2530 GCA_050015755.1 Vulcanimicrobiaceae bacterium
AGAACGTCGGCTATCCGGTCGTTCCCTTGACGAAGCAGCTCGCCGCACTCGCAGGGGACGCCGGCCGGTACGTCCACTGGGGCGCAACGACGCAAGACGTCCTCGACACCGCCACGGTGCTGCAGCTCCGCGACGCGCTCGCGCTACTCGAAGCCGACCTGCGCGCGGTCGTTGCAGCGCTGGTCGAACGCGCGCGACGTCATCGCGACGATGTCATGGTCGGCCGCACGCATTTGCAGCACGCGTTGCCGGTGACGTTCGGCTATGTCTGCGCCGTGTGGCTGGCGCCGCTGCTGCCGGGTCTCGACCGTCTGCATTCCGCAACGTCGCGCGCGTTGACGGTGCAGTTCGGCGGCGCGGTCGGGACGCTCGCGTCGCTCGGCCCGCGTGGCCGCGACGTCACGCTCGCGCTCGCCGACACCCTTCAGCTCGCGGCGCCGAACGCGCCCTGGCACGTCGATCGCAGCCGCCTGGTCGATCTCGCCGCGACGATCGCCTCACTGTGCGGCAGTCTCGCAACCATCGCCACCGACGTCATGCTGCTCATGCAGACGGAGGTTGCGGAGGTCTTCGAGCCGCACGCACCCGGCCGCGGCGGGTCCAGCGCCATGCCGCACAAGCGCAATCCGATCGCCTGCGAGTACATTCTTGCCACGACTCGCGGCGTCCACGCGCTGCTTCCCGCCCTCTTCGCGGCGATGCCGAGCGACTATCAGCGCTCGACCGGCCCCTGGCAAACCGAAGAGATCGCGTTACCGCAGCTCTTCGTCCTCGCCTCGGCGACCTTCGCGCAAGCGCGCGCGCTCGCCGAAGGCATGACGGTCGACACCGAACGCATGCGCCGCAATCTCGACCTCACCGGCGGCCTGCTCCTGAGCGAAGCCGTCGCCATGGCCCTGGCCGATACGATCGGTGCCGGCCCGGCCCACGCCGCCGTCGAACACGCCGCCGCCCGCACCATCGACGAGCACATCCCCTTCCTGGACGCCCTCGCGTCCGACGACACGATCACCGCCCACCTCGACCGCCCCGCGTTACAACGGCTCTTGGACCCCACCCGCTACGTCGGCGAGTCCGGCGCAGTCGTGGACCGCATCACGGCCCTGGCGGGCTGACCCCGCGGCTTCGCGCGAATCCTTTGCGCGGCCCCAAACGTCTGCAGGACGAGACGATGCTCGACCTCGACTTCCAGGACCGGCTCGCGGCGCTGCGGCCCAAGCTGCATCGCTATTGCGCGCGCATGACCGGGTCCGTGCTCGACGGCGAGGACGTCGTCCAGGACGCGCTCCTCAAGGCAACGCGTGCGCTCGAACGCGGGGATACGGTGACGGACCTGGAGACCTGGCTCTTCCGCATCGCACACAACGCGGCCGTCGACTTCGTGCGCCGCCGGGCCCGGGCCAACGCAGGCCGAGCGGACGACGACCCCGAGCTGTTCAGCGACCCCGACGAACCGGTCGACGATCCGGCGATCGTCGAAGCCGGCCTGCAGACGTTCATGCGGCTTCCGGCACCGCAGCGAGCCGCGGTGATCTTGATGGACGTGCTCGGGTATCGCCTCCAGGAAATCTGCGGGATCCTCGGCGTGAGCTTGCCGGCGGTGAAATCGTCGCTGCACCGCGGCCGGGCGCGGCTGCGCGAACTGGCGCGTGAATTCGACGAGCGCCCGCAGCCCGCGCTCGCCGCGCGTGAGCAGGCGCTGCTGGCGGCCTACGTCGAGCGCTTCAACGCACGCGACTTCGACGCCGTGCGGGCCATGCTCGCCGACGAGGCAACGCTCGACCTCGTCGGTCGCGAGCGCCGCGAAGGGAAGCAGCGGGTCGCGCTTTACTTCGACAACTATGCGTCGATCGACGATTGGGAACTGGTCGTCGGTACCATCGAGGGACGCCCGGCGGTCATCGTGCGCGATCGTCGCGCCCCCGCACGCGCGCCGATGTACTTCGTTCTCCTCGTCTGGGAGGGGGACCGACTCTCGCTCATCCGCGACTTCCGCTATGCCCGCTACGTGATGGGCGACGCCGAGATCGCACTCGCCGAACCACTCGGCTGAATCCTTTCGTCCGCACCGTTCGTCCCTCGGACATGAAGCTCACCATTGTCCGCTATACCGTCAAGCCGGGAATGATCGACGAGAACGAGCGGCTCGTGCGGGCGGTGTTCGCCGAGTTGGCGCGCGAAGCGCCCACGGGGCTACGCTACGCCAGCCTCCGCGGTGAAGACGGCGGGTTCGTCCACCTCGTCGGCGCCGATCACCCCGACGCCCCCACGTTGCCCTCGTTCCCAGCATTCACAGCCTTCGCCGCCGACATCGCCGAGCGCGTCATCGCGCCACCGCACTTCGACAACGATGCCATCGTCGTCGGCAACTATCGCATGCTCGGGTAGAACGTGCAGAGCGTGCGGATCACCTCGCCGGCGGCGAGGCGGTCGAAGGCGGCGTTGAGGCCGTCGAGCGTCGTCGTGCCGCTCTGGAGCTTTTCGACGGGAAGTTTGCCGGCGCGCCACAGCGCGATCGCGCGCGGGACGT
>JBEKAU010000534.1:0-3692 GCA_050015755.1 Vulcanimicrobiaceae bacterium
ACGATCGGGAAGAGGATCAGCGCGCCGACGACGACGATTGCGGCGCGTACGCCGAACGCTGCGAGTTCACCGCGGGCGCCGAACGCGTGGACGGCCGCCGCCGCGGCCGCACTCCCGAACACGAGCGCCGTCAATCCGCCGATGACGATGACCGAGAGGGCACCCGCGACGATGAACGCGGCGGCGGTTGCCGGCAGTGACGGACTCCGCCGCAGCGGCGTGTCCCACATCGCGTGCAGCGCGCGCTGCACCGCGTAGAAGAGGCGCGTGCCGCCGAACAGCGCGATCACCGAGGACACGACGGTCGGAACGATGCGTTGCGCCAGGCCGTGACTTTCGATTCCCAGATTCAGCGCGCGCACGCCGCCGTGGCCGACGATCGGATCGATGACCATCGCCAGGCCGTGCAGGACGAGCTGTTCGGTGCCGAACGCCTCGGCGACGCGCAGGGTGATGAGCAGCAGCGGCGCGAGCGCGAGGGCGCCGAATGCCGCCATTGCCGCGGCGTAGAGCCAGCCGTCGTCGGCGCTCCACTTCGCGTACGTCTCGCGGGCGAGGCGGGCCAGCGTCCGGCCGTGCATGCAAAGCCAGACATTGTCGCCGCGAGCGGGGGGACACCTCCTCGGCACGCGAAGCGCGGCCCATGCAGCGCCGTCTCGTCGTCCCGCTCCTCGCCGCGCTGGTCGCGCTTCCCCTCGCCGCGTCGGCACGGCCGCTGGACACCAGCGACCTGTATCGTCTCGTCTCGGTCGGCGACCTCACGTTTTCGCCCGACGGCAAGACGATTGCCGCGGTCGAGCGGCGCGTCGTGCTCGCCAAGGATCGCCGCGAGGGAACGATCGTCCTCACCGATCTGGCCACCGGAACGCGGCGCACGTTGACCGTCGACCGTTCCGGCGTCGCCTCGCCGCAGTTCGCCCCGGATGGTAGCGCGCTCGCTTTCGTTGCCGCCGATGCGAAGCACCACGAACAGGTCTACGTGATGCCGCTCGACGGCGGCGACGCGAAAGCGATCACCGCGACCGCGGAGGGCGTCCAGCAGTTCGCGTGGCGTCCCGACGGCAGCGCGATCGCGTACATCACGCAGGACGCCGATGCGAACAAGAAGGCGATCGACGCCCATCACGACGCGTTCGACGTCGGTAACGACGATTATCTGACCACCTCGTACACGCCACCCTCGCATCTGTGGTTGGTGAACCGCGACGGCACCCACGCGCGCCGGCTGACGTCGGGCAGCTGGAGCTGCGCGACGTCCTATCCGCCCTCGCCGCCGGCGTCACCGCTCTCGTGGTCACCGGACGGCGCGGCAATTCTGTTCACCCGCGTCCCGAACACGCGCGACGGCGACGCCTACCGCTCGCAGATCATGCGCTACGACCTGGCGACCGGCAAGCTGGGGACGGTGACCGGCCACGATCGTTTCGAGGGCTTCGCAACCTACTCGCCCGACGGCACGAAGATCGTCTATCTCTACTCGTACAACGGCGATCCGAACAACGAGAACGACGTGTTCGTGACGAGCGCCGGCGGCGGACCCGGTATCGACGTGAGTCGCAAGCTCGATCGCGCGATCTTCCGCGCGCAGTGGTTCCCCGACGGCAAGTCGTTGCTGGTCGGCTCGCACGAGGGGACGCGCACCGTCCTGTACCGGCTCGCGCTCGACGGCAGCTTCACGCGCCTACCGACCGGAGAGGTGAACCCGTCGTGGTCGTTCTGGATCGACGATGCGATCGCGAAAGGGGGCACCGTCGCGTTCCCGGGGCAACAAGCGGACCGCCCAACGGAACTGTGGGCGCTTGCGCCGGATGCAACCGCGCCGCGTCGCCTGAGCGACGTCAACGGCGCGGTCGCCGCACTGCAACTCGGCAAGATGGAGACGGTCACCTGGACGAACGAGGGCTACGACGAGGACGGCGTGCTCACGTATCCGGTCGGCTTCACCGCGGGTCGGCACTATCCGCTCGTCGTGTTGCCGCACGGCGGCCCGCAAGCGGCGTCGGTCGCGCAGTTCAACGCGCTCGACCAGTTGCTCGCGGCGCACGGCTACCTCGTGTTCGAGCCGAACTACCGCGGCAGCGACAACCACGGCAACGCCTACGAGCGCGCGATCTACATGGATGCCGGCGCCGGCCCGGGCCGCGACGTCATGGCCGGTCTGGCGAAAGTCGAGAGCCTCGGCATCGTCGATACGTCGCGCATCGCGGTCAGCGGCTGGAGCTACGGCGGCTACATGACCTCCTGGCTCATGTCGCACTACCACGTCTGGAAGACCGCCATTTCCGGGGCCGCCGTCAACAACTGGGTCGACATGTACAACCTCGGCGATGCGAATTTTCAGATCGGCTTCTCGTTCAAGGGCTCACCGTACGTCGGCAGCAACATGCGCGACTACATCGCCCAGAGCCCGATCACGTACGCGGCGCAAACGCGCTGCCCGGTGCTGATCATCTCCGACACCGGCGACGTCCGCGTCCCCATCGCGCAGTCCTACGAGATGTACCACGCCCTGACCGACAACCATATCCCATCGAGGGGACGAAGTAGTAGGCGCCGGTGAGGGCGGTCGTGTAGCGAGTGAGCGCGTCGCGGATGCCATCGTCGCTGCCGGCCATCTGGCGCAGCATCTTGTCGAGCCGGAACTGGTCCTGCGAGAAACCGACGAAGGCGGTGCCGTGCTCGACGACGGTGCCGTACGGGGCGTTGCGGCGAAAGATGTCGAGCTCGTTGCCGTCGACGACGACGGTGGTGCGCGGGACGTGGGCGTCTTTGGGCATGATGTCGTCGGGAAACTGGATGCTGTCGGTCTTGGTGCGCCCGATGACGTTTTCTTGTTCGGGCACGGGCAGGTCGATGAACTGGCTGCCGTCGTGGCGCCATTTTTGGAAGAGCAGCACGCTGCCACCGGCACCGGGTGAGCCGTCGGGAACGCACGCGATCAGCGGCGCTTGCGTGAGGGTCGGATTTTCGGTGCCGTCCTCGAACCCCGTCAGATCGCGGCTGTGCCGGTACGACCAGCCGCTCAGCTCGCGCTCGAGGGTGAGCACGCCCGTGAGATTCTTGATCGCATCGGACGCCGATTCGAAGACGACGTCGTACGACGCGCCGGCGAACCACATCCACACGTCGGCTTGCGTCGCGGGCATCGTATAGGTACCGGCGCCTTGCAGTGGCGCGTTGAAGCCGGTCAGCTTCGCCGGCGTGTCGTTGGGCGCAGCGGCGCGCCAGAGCTCGGGCCGGAAGCCGGCGACGAGGTTGACGCCGCCGACGGTCGTGCGCGGTTCGTGCACGTCGGCGACGGCACGGACGAGCGCCGCCGGCTCGACGCCGGCAACGACGCTGAACTCCAGGAAGATGTGCGAGGGTTCGCCGATCGCGAAGATGCCGGCTTGCGGGATCGCCATGCCGCGACGGTTGGCTCAGGGCGCGATCAGTGCCTCCGTCAACCGCAAGAACGGACCGCCCTCCTTCGCGTTGGGCGTGCCGGCGACGAAGCGTAGCACGTGCCGGCCGCGGCGCGGCCACCGCCACGCGAACAGCACGCCCTCGGGGAGCGGCCGGCCCGCGCTCGATTTGTTCTGCCAGATCCCGGTGCGATCGGTCGTCTCGCGCCCGTCGATGATGACGCGCGCGCGGCCGGCCTCGCAGCAGCGCGCGCCGATCGTGCCGAGCAGCGCGATCCCGCTGCCGGT
>JBEKAU010000535.1:0-3615 GCA_050015755.1 Vulcanimicrobiaceae bacterium
GGTCGGTCACGCTTATCGCCTCGGGCGTTGCTGCTCTCGAAGGTGGGGCGCCGGCGCCCATCGCCTCGCCGCCGCCCGGCTCAGCGCCGCCTCCGTGGCCGAGCACGACCATCGGCTACTACGCGAGCGCGTTGCCGACGCTGCAGCCGAACACGACGTACACGGTCGATCTGACGATCACGTGGGTGCCGCCGCCGACGACGAATCCGTGCGCCGCGTCCACCTCGACGATCGGCACGTTCACCACCGGCTGACGGGAGCGACGCTCATGCGAGCACTTCTCGTCCTTCTCGTGACGATCTGGGCTCGTTCACCACCGGCGCGAGCTAACGTCGTTACAGCGGGATGTTGCCGTGCTTGCGGTGGGGGCGGTCGACGCGTTTGTTGGCGAGCACGTCGAGGGCGCGTGAGACCGCGCGGCGCGTTTCGCTGGCGGCGATGACGTCATCGACGTAGCCGCGCTGCGCGGCGATGAACGGGTTGGCGAAGTGGTCGGTGTACTCGGCGGTGAGGCGCGCGGCCTCGGCGTCGGAGTCGGGTGCGGCGGCGATCTCGCGCCGGTTGAGGATACGGACGGCGCCGGAGGCGCCCATCACCGCGATCTCGGCGGTCGGCCAGGCCAGGTTGATGTCGGCGCGGATGTGCTTGGAGGCCATGACGTCGTAGGCGCCGCCGTATGCTTTGCGGGTGATGATGGTGATCTTCGGAACGGTCGCCTCGGCGAACGCGTAGAGCAGCTTGGCGCCGTGCTTGATGATGCCGCCCCACTCCTGGCTCGTCCCGGGCAAGAATCCCGGTACGTCGACGAACGTGAGCAGCGGGACGTTGAAGGCATCGCAGAAGCGCACGAACCGCGCGGCTTTGATCGACGCGTCGATGTCGAGCACGCCGGCGAGAAACTTCGGCTGGTTCGCGACGATGCCGACGCTGCGCCCGCCGGCACGACCGAAGCCGATGACGACGTTCTGCGCCCACAGCGGCTGGATCTCGAAGAAGTCGCCGTCGTCGAGAATCGGGACGATCGCCTCGAGGATGTCGTAGGGCTTGTTGGGCGCGTCCGGGATCAGTTCGTCGAGCTCGGGGCAGAGCCGCATCGGGTCGTCGTCGCTGGCGACGAGCGGCGGATCGTCGAGGTTGTTCGACGGAATGAACGAGAGCAGCCGCCGGCAGTGCTCGTTCATCTCGTCTTCGTCGACGGCGGTCAGGTAGGCGACGCCGCTTTTCGTGGCGTGGGTGAGGGCGAATAGACGGCGCCGCCGGCGCACGGCCCCGCGATCAGCGAGATCTGCGGGACGACGCCCGACGCCTGCACGTTGCGCCAGAAGATCTCCGCGTAGCCGCCTAAACTGACGACGCCTTCTTGGATGCGCGCCCCGCCGGAGTCGTTGATGCCGATGACCGGCGCGCCCGTTCGCACCGCCAGGTCCATCACCTTGCAGATCTTCTCGGCCATCACTTCGCCGAGCGAGCCGCCCAGGACGGTGAAGTCCTGCGAGAAGAGGAAGACCGTGCGGCCGTCGATCGTGGCGTGGCCGGTGACGACGCCGTCGCCCAGAAACTCGCGCTCAGCCAACCCGAACGCGGTCGTGCGGTGCACGGCGAAGCGGTCCAACTCGACGAACGAGCCGGGGTCGACCAGCGCCTCGACGCGCTCGCGAGCGGTGCGTTTGCCGCGCGCGTGCTGCTTCGCGTTGGCGTCCTCGCCGGCCGGCGCGAGTGACGCCTCGCGCATCGCGTCGAGCCGCGCGAGGGCGCGCGCGTGGGGCGAGTCGGTCGTGGACATCGCCCCGCCCTTCGGCGCGGCCCGGACGGCGCCTACTGGTAGGTGGTCGTGCCGAGCAAGACGTAGCCGGGCAGATTCGGCGCCGACGCGCGCGTCTGGTCGATCCACTCCGCGCTGTCGTTGGCGCGATGGTAGACGCCGCGCACGACCGCGAGCTGGCCGGCCGTGAACGCCGGCGAGCCGGTGCCGTCGTAGACGACCGCGATCGGCTCGGTGCCGTCGACGTTGAGCACGAAGCTGCCCGGGTGCGAGGCCGGTGCGGCGACGATGGTGCCGCAGACGGTCACCTCGCCGTGGATCGGCGCGTCAACCGAGCGGTACGAGAGGAAGAGATCGTTGAGGCAGCTGTCGACGGCCGTCGCAAGCGCGACCGTGACCGGGGGCGCCTCGAGCTGGAAGATCGGCGTCGCGGTCGGGATCGGGTTGGCGATGTTGTTCGTCGGCGGGTCGGGGACGTGGGTCGCGGCAGCCGGGATGCTGGTCGCGGTGAGCGCGACGAGCGCCGCGGCAGCGGCGAAGGCAATCTGCGGTGCGGTGAGTCTCACGACCGCCTTCTACCCGCTCGGACGCTCAGGAGAACTGCTTGCGCGCGGCTGATGCGTTGGCGTGCCGCATGATCATCGCCCGGACCGCATCGAGCGCCTGCTGGATCGGCTCCTTCCGGTAGGTGAAGCGCGGATCGTCCTTGGGCGGCAAAATCACCATCGTCGCGTTGGCCTCGAAGACGGCCAAGCGCCCGTCGCGATCGAAGCTGAAGTCGACCCCGCCGTAATCGAGCCCGAGTGACTCGCCGATCGATTGCAGCGTCGTCAGCAGCGAGGGGCCGAGCGTCCCGGCCATGTCGTTCAGAAACGTGCGCTCTTCGTCGCGGAACGTTTGTTCTTCGTCCATCGCGGCGGTGAAGTAATGGACTTTCCAGTCGCGCGAGATCGCCAAGTGCAGCGGGTAGAGCACGCCCTCGATGAACATCACCCGGTACTTCGACCAGGTGCCGTCGGGGCGGCGCGTATCGAGATAGGAGATCGCCAGCAGCTCCTCGCCGGGGAGCGGCTCGACCGCGGCGGTCAGCGCGTCGGCCGAAGCCACCTGCTCGAAGTGATTGCCGGTGTGGTAGCCGGGGCTGCGCACGAGCAGCGGCCAGCTGAATCCGGCCGCAGCCAGGGTCTGCGGGGCCTCCGGCGCGAGCAGCTCGGCCCGAGCGAAGGTGCGGATGTTCGGCACGACCACGCCGGGCAGCGTGCCCAGCCGCTGCGCGTTGTCGGCGCGGCCGGAGCCGCGAATCGTGGCCGGCGCGTTGATGACGTTGGCGTCGATCCGCTCGAGCACGAGGTCGGCGTGGTCGAGCGCACGGGCGCACTTGTCGGCGTCGCCGATCGCGTTGAAGACGACGCCGTGCGGCGGCAGCGTCATCGAGGGCGCGTACGATTCGGTGATCAGCGTCGCCCATTGAAAGACGCGATCGTCCAGGACGTGCTGGAGCGGAATGTTGCCACCGATCGCCGAGGTGAGCAGCAGCACGCGGACGGGCTCCTTCGGTCCGCGAAACGGTGAGATCGCGATCGAGCCGTCGGGGAATCCGGCGCGCCAGGCGCGGTCCGCCGCCTCGACGTTGCCGGCGCGCTCGTAGATGATTGCCAGGCCCCGATAGGCCTCGACGTGTTTGGGATCGGCGCGCAAGGCGGTCTCGAACGCAGCTTGCGCGCCGGCGACGTCACCGAGGTCGAGCAAGACGTTCCCCAAGCACGCGTGCGGCGCCGGCCGCCCCGCGTGATGCAACGAGGCTTCGTGGAAGACGGCGCGCGCGCCGTCGGTCTTGCCGCCGACGGCGAACA
>JBEKAU010000536.1:0-2526 GCA_050015755.1 Vulcanimicrobiaceae bacterium
GGAGCAGCTCACCCTCTTGCGCGGCAAGACGCTGGTCATGCTCTTCGAGAAGCCCTCGCTGCGCACGCGCGTCTCCTTTGAAGCGGGGATGACGCAGCTCGGCGGCCACGCCATTGCCGCGACCGGGGGCGACTTCGGGATCGGGACCCGGGAGACACCGGAAGACGCCGCGCGGGTCCTCTCGCGCTACGGCGACGCGATCGTCTATCGCACCCACGCCCATGAGCCGTTGGTGCGGTTCGCCGGGGCCGCGACCGTGCCGACGATCAACGCACTCTCCGAGGCGGCACATCCCTGTCAGGCCTTCGCCGACCTCTTGACGATCCGGGAACGGTTCGGCACCCTCGCTGGGCTGCGGATCGCCTTCGTCGGCGATGCGCGTAACAACGTCGCGATCTCGGTGGCCGAGGCCGCGGCGATCGCCGGAATGTCGATCACCTTCGCGGCGCCGCCGACGCACCGGCCGTCCGACGCATTCCTCGGCCGCCTCGTGAAGCTCGGCGCCGCGCACAACATCACTGCGCGCGCGTTCACCTCACCGGTGCGCGCGGTGCGCGACGTCGACGTCGTCTACACCGACGTGTGGACGTCGATGGGTGAGGAGCAGTTCATCGAACGCAACCAGGCCGCGCTGCGGCCGTATCAGGTCGACGCTGCGTTGATGGCTGCGGCCGCTCCGCACGCGCTGTTCATGCACTGTTTGCCGGCGCATCGCGGCGAGGAGGTCACCGCGGAGGTGATCGACGGGCCGCAAAGTGTCGTCTTCGACCAAGCCGAAAACCGGCTGCACGCGCAGAAGGCGCTGCTGCTCGCCCTCCTCACCGATCTCCGCGGACTCGCCGAGTAAGATGATGACCGAATCACCGACGCAACCGAAGACCAAGCGCCAACGCGCGATCCTCTCGTTGATCGCCGCACGCCCCGTTCGCTCGCAGGACGAGCTGGCCACGCTGCTCGAGCAGCAGGGCTACGAAGTCACCCAAGCGACCGTCTCACGCGACATCAAGGAACTGGGCCTGCTCAAAGTCCCGCTCAAGGGCGGCAACGGCGGCGCCTTCAAGTACATCGAGCCGACCGACGGGCCCGCGTTCAGCTCGCGGCTGCACCGGGTCGTCGCCGACGTCGTGATCGGCGTACGCTCGGCGGTGAACCAGATCGTCTTGCGCGCGCATCCCGGAACGGCGATGATGCTGGCGGCTGCGATCGACGCGGCTGACTGGCCGGAGATCCTCGGCACGATCGGCGGCGACGACACGGTCCTCGTCCTGGTCGAATCGCCCGAGAAAACCCCGATGATCCGTCAGCGCTTCGACGACATGCGCACGACGCAGAACTCCTGATCACCACCCACTCTCCACTCGCGTAAGGCTGACAGTCCCGTGAAAATCGTACTCGCGTACTCCGGCGGTCTCGACACCTCCGTTCTTCTCAAGCAGTTCATCGAGCAGGGGCACGAAGTCGTGGCCATGACGCTGAATCTCGGCGAGTCCGACATGGTCGCCGGAGACGGTTCGCAGGACGCCCTGCTGGCGGTGCGCCGCAAGGCGCTGCAGCTCGGTGCAGTCGACGCGGTGCTGATCGACGCGCGCGAGCGGTTCATCACCGACTACGCCTTCAAGGCGCTCGCCGCCAACGCGCTCTACGAGGGCGTCTATCCGCTCAGCGCGGCGCTCTCGCGGCCGCTGATCGCCGACCTGCTGGTCGAGACCGCTGCCGAGTACGACGCCGACGCGGTCGCGCACGGCTGCACCGGCAAGGGCAACGATCAGGTACGCATCGAGGTCGGCGTGCGCGCCAAGGCGCCGCACCTGCGGACGCTGGCGCCGCTGCGCGACCACCCGCTCTCGCGCCCCGACGCGATCGCCTACGCCGAAAAGCACGGCGTCCCGATCGCGCACACCCAAGCCAAGCCGTACTCCGTCGACGCCAACCTGTGGGGCCGCTCGATCGAAGCCGGCGTGCTCGAGAATCCGTGGAACGCGCCGCCCGAAGACGCGTACGCGTGGAGCATCGCGCCGCAGGATGCGTCGGCCGAGGGCGCCGAGGTGATCGTGACCTGGGAGCGCGGCACACCGTTCATCGACGGCGTGACCGGCGCGGACATGGTCTACGAGCTCAACAAACTCGCCGGCGCGCAGGGTGTCGGCCGCATCGACCTGATCGAAGACCGCGTCGTCGGCCTCAAGTCGCGTGAGACCTACGAGTGCCCGGGCAGCATCACGCTGATCGAAGCGCACAAAGCGCTCGAGCGCCTCGTGCTCACCCGCGACGAGCTGCGCCTCAAGGCCGGCCTCGACCAGAAGTACGCCGAGGTGATCTACGACGCGCTGTGGTCCGCGCCGCTGCGCGACGCGCTCGACGCCTTCAACGCGAAGATCGCCGAGCGGCTGACCGGCGAGACGCGGGTGAAGCTGCTGCGCGGTCGCGCGGTCGTCACCGGCTCGCGCTCGCCGTTCGCGCTCTACGACGAGTCGCTCGCGACCTACGGCGCCGGCGATCGCTTCAAGCACGACGCGGCCGGCGGCT
>JBEKAU010000537.1:0-2526 GCA_050015755.1 Vulcanimicrobiaceae bacterium
TCGACGGTGCGCTCGTCCCCTTCGTAGTCGTATCCCCACAACCGCTCGAGCAGCGCGGTACGCGAGAGCGCGACTCCGGCGTTGGTGGCGAGTTCCAAGAGCAGTGCGAACTCGCGCGGTTTGAGCCCGACGTCGACGCCGTCGACGCGCGCTTCGCGAGCCGCCTCGTCGATCTGGAGGCGGTCGAATGTGAGGATGCGCGCGGTCGCCAAACGGGCCGCGCTGGTGCGCCGCACGATCGCCTTCACCCGCGCGACGACCTCGCGCGGCGAAAACGGCTTGGTCACGTAGTCGTCCGCCCCGAGCTCCAGGCCGACGACACGGTCGATCTCGTCACCCCGTGCGGTCAGCACCACCACCGGGACGTCGCGCCCCTCGCGTCGCAGCGCCCGCAGCACGTCCAGCCCGTCGACCGCCGGCAACCCCAAGTCCAACACGACCAGATCGGCGCCCGAGCGCGCCAGCCGAAGCGCCGCCGGTCCGTCGACGGCTTCCTCGCAGAGAAACCCCTCACGGCGCAGATGATGCGCGAGCAGATCGCGGAGAGCCCCGTCGTCCTCGGCGACGACGATGCGGCTGAGCGCCATGCCGGCGCCGGTGCCCGGAGTTCGTGCCCCTCAGTGATCCATCGTCGGCACGGCATCGACCAGCACGAACGGCGGGCGTCCTTCGTCGATCTGACGTATCCGAAAGCCTGCCGCGGCCAGGTCGTCGGCGATGCGCTGCGAGGACTGCTGCTGGATGGTGAACACCAGCCAACCCGGCCGGCGCAGGACGCGCGCGAACTCGCGCAGCGCCGGGCGCCAATCCTGCAGCTGATGCAGCGTCAACGAGGAGACTACCAGGTCGAAGGAGCGCTTCGCAAAGGGGAGGGGACGGGTGAGATCGGCGAGCGCGGTGTGGGTGTCGAGCGCGATGACGTGCGCGCCACGCGTGCGCAGCCACGCCGCATGCTCACCACCCACGCACGCGGCGTCGAGGACTTCGAGCTCTTCGACGTCGCCGAGCACCGCGCGCAGTGCCGAACGCTCGTCCTCGAATCGCTCGGTCAGTTCACACCAAATGCCGGGCCGTCGACGAGATATTGCTGCGCTTGCGCGATGTCGTCGTCGTCCCAGTCGAGCACGACCTCGGCACGCGCGCCATCGCCACGCGCGACCAGCAGCGCGGCGGCGACGACCCGACCGACGTCCGGATCCGAGGAGCGCAGCGCATAGCCGATCGCGAGATCGTCCAGGCTGCGGATCGCATCGTGATACGCCTCGGCGAGCCGCTCGGGGATCTCCGGTGCGTCCTCGCGGGTCAGTCGCACGATCTCGATCCACGCCGGTAGGTGCAGGTAGTCGAGCGGCACGTCGTGCGCGTCGTCGGCGACGATCGACGAGCCGATGGTGACCAGGTGCGGGACCGCCGCATACGAGGCCGGATAGACGTCGCCTTGGTGCGCGAGCCCCGACCACAAGTGGAACCAGGTGTTACCGTCGAGCGCTTCGCTCGGCTCGAACGGCGCGTGCGCGAGCGCACGCAGACGCGCCGCCACCGGCAACCCGGAACCGTAGGCATCCGGGTAGTGGTCCCAGGCGGGATCGGAGAGCGGCAACATCGCGATCGCGCTCACCGCGGATCCTTCTGCAAGACTGCGACGCCCTCGACCACGAGATCGCCGCGCTGATTGACGACCTCGGTGCGACAGCGCAGCCGCCGCCGGTCGGTGATCAGCTCGACCACCTCGCTGCTCGCGGTCAGCGTGTCGCCGATGAAGACCGGGAGCCGAAAGTGCAGCGTCTGCTCGACGTACAGGCCGCCGGGCTTCTGTAAGATCAATCCGTTAACGGTCGAGATCAGGCTCGCCGAGAGCATGCCGTGCGCGGCGCGCTGGCCGAAGCGCGTCGTCTTCGCGTACTCGGCGTCGACGTGCAGCGGGTACTGATCGCCGCTGACCCCCGCGAACAGCAGGATGTCAGCCTCGCCGATCGTCTTGCTGAACTCCGCGCGGTCGCCGACGGCGAACGCTTCGAAGGGCTTGGTGCCGTAGGCGGTCACCGCGGCCGCTCGTCGGGGTCCAGGCCGATCGCCGCAATGCCGGCGCGCGAGCACTGCAGGTCCTGATCGCTGGTCCCGCTGCTCACGCCGACGCCGCCGATGACGCTGCCGTCGGCGACGATCGGAAGGCCGCCGGCGATCCCGGTGACCCGATCGGCAGCGAGCGCCAGCCGAATCGCGTTGAGCGCCTCGCCGCCGCCTTCTTCGCCGGTGGGGCGCTTGCGGGTGGCCGCCGAGACGGCTTTCGTCTGCGCGACCGAGATCGAGCCGATCCGCGCGCCGTCGCTGCGGCCGAAGGCCAGCAGGTGGCCGCCCGCGTCGACCACGGCGACGCACTGCGGGACGCCGATCCGCCCCGCCTCCGCGAGCGCGGCGTCGAGGACCGTGCGGGCACCGGCCGCGCTCAGAAACGGGGCGGTGCCGATGTACGTTGTTCGCGAAGACTCCGTCACGATGAGGTCGCCTTTGTGATTCCCGCCGACG
>JBEKAU010000538.1:0-2517 GCA_050015755.1 Vulcanimicrobiaceae bacterium
CGCACTGCTGGTCACGCTGGTCGTCACCGGGTTGCTCGCGGCGCGGCTCGTCCGTCGGCTGACGTCGGTCTCGAATGCACTGCGCACGGTCGTGCGCGAAGATCTCGCCGCGCTCTCCGGCGCCCTCACCCTGCTGGCGGCCGGCGACCTGCGCGGCACCTTCAGCTCGCACCGCGAGCCGCTCGTCGACGACGACGGGGACGACATCACCGACGTCATCGAGAGCTACAACGAACTGGCCGCCGGCCTGCGCGGCATCGGCGTCGAGGTCACCACCGGCCTGGCCTCGCTGCGCGAGCTGATCGGCGGCGTCATCGGCGCTTCGCGTAGCCTCGCGATCGCCTCCGAACAGACCTCGAGCGCCGCCAACCAAGCCGCGACCGCGGTCGAGCAGATCGCGCGCTCGGTCGACAGCGTCGCCGGCGGCGCCAGCGATCAAGCGCAGCAGATCGCCCACGCCGGCACCGCGATCGAACAGCTCTCGCGCTCGGCCGAAGCGATCGCGCGCGGCGCCGAACATCAGGCCGACGCGATCCAAGCCGCGACCAACGGCCTGCAACAGCTCGACGACGGCATCGAGTCGCTCTCCGCCCACGGCGGTGAGTTGGCGCGCACCGCGCGCGAAGCGACCACGCAAGCGACCGGCGGCAACGAGGCGGTCGACGAAACGCAGCGCGCGATGCGCTCGCTGCGCGAGGTCTCGCAGAACGCGGCCCAAGCGATGGTCGCGCTCGAAGAGCGCTCGCAGCAAGTCGAAGAGATCGTCTCGGCGATCGAAGAGATCGCCGACCAAACCAATTTGCTCGCGCTCAACGCGGCGATCGAAGCGGCGCGGGCCGGCGAGCACGGTCGCGGCTTCGCGGTCGTCGCCGACGAAGTGCGCAAGCTGGCCGAGCGCTCCGCGCACGCCACCCGCGAGATCACCGCGATCCTGTCGGCGATCCGGCGCGAGACGGTGAAGGCAGCCGACGCGATGCGTGCCTCGGGCACCTCGATGGACGGTGGCCTGCACGTCGCCGAACGCGCGGCGGCCGCACTGGCGAGCGTGCGCAGCGCGATCGACACCACCCGCAGCGTTGCCGAGGAATTGGCCGCGCGCGCTCACGCGATGCGCGAAGCGTCGACCCGCGTCACCTCCAGCGTCGCCCTGGCGGCGACCGGCGTCGAGGAGAACGCGGCAGCCGCCGGCGAGATGCGCGCGACGACCCAGTCCGTCAACGCGACGATCCTCCCGGTCGCAGCGGCCGCCGAAGAACAGTCGGCAGCCGCGCACCAAGCGGCGCGGGCGACCAGCGAGCTCGCCACCGGCGTCCAGGAGATCGACGCGACGGCGCGCGCGCTGCGCGATCAGGCCGAGCGGCTCGACGCGCTGGTGGCGCGCTTCCGCATCGAGGAGACCACCGATCTCGCGATCGGCGGAACCAGCGAGGGACGCGTACGTCCTTCGCTGCCCTCGTCGATGAACTCGGCCGCTTAAGCCTCGACCGGCACGCGGCCGTTCTTTCCCAGGTCGTCGAGCTGCGCGCGGTTCTCGCGCTCCAGCTCGGCGATGCGGGCGGGGTCGGCGTGGATGCGGCCCAGCGCGCGTTCGTCGCTGAGCACCCCGCGCAGGTATTCTCCGGTGTAGGAGTCGGGATTCGCCGCGACGTCCTCCGGCGTGCCGGTGGCGACGATCGTGCCGCCGCGATCGCCGCCTTCCGGACCCAGGTCGATCAAATAGTCGGCGGTCTTGATGACGTCGAGGTTGTGCTCGATGACGAGCACCGTATTGCCCATGCCGACCAGCCGCTGCAGCACGTCGAGCAGCTTGTGGATGTCGGCGAAGTGCAAGCCGGTCGTCGGCTCGTCCAACACGTAGAACGTGCGGCCGGTCGCGCGACGTGACAACTCGGTGGCGAGCTTGATGCGCTGCGCTTCGCCGCCCGAGAGCTGCGTTGCCGGCTGGCCCATCTGAATGTAGCCGAGCCCGACCTCGCAGATCGTCTTGAGCTTGTTGGCGATGCGCGGGATCGTCGCGAACAGTTCGCTGGCCTCGTCGACCCGCATCGCCAGCACGTCGGCGATCGACTTCCCCTTGTACTTCACTTCGAGCGTCTGGGCGTTGTAGCGCTTGCCGTGACAGACTTCGCACGGCACGTAGACGTCGGGCAGGAAATGCATCTCGATCTTGACGATGCCGTCGCCCTGACAGCCCTCGCAGCGACCGCCCTTGACGTTGAACGAGAAGCGTCCCGGCGTGTAACCGCGCAGCTTCGCTTCGGGAACCAGCGAGTACAGCTCGCGGATGAGATCGAACGCACCGGTGTAGGTCGCCGGGTTCGAACGCGGCGTGCGTCCGATCGGCGACTGATCGATGACGACCATCTTGTCGAGCGCCTCGGCGCCCTTGACGCGGCCGTACGTCCCGCCGGCAGGCTGATGGTGCAAGTGCTGATCGAGCGCTTTGACGACGACCTCGTTGACCAGCGTCGACTTGCCCGAGCCGGACACGCCGGTGACGCAGGTGAAGACGCCGAG
>JBEKAU010000539.1:0-2505 GCA_050015755.1 Vulcanimicrobiaceae bacterium
ACCGTGCGGCGCGATGAATTGGCCGTGCGGCAGGCCCGAGCGCTCGTCGACCCGGCTGACGACGCGACCATCCTTACCGACGATGCTGATGCGCGGGCCGATATTCGGGAAATCCCGGTTCGCGGCCATGAACGTTCCGAGCTCACCGACGTAACAGACCTCGTCGTCCGGACTCAAGGCGAGCGCGCACGGCCGATGGAGGTTGTTCCACTGCGTCTCGTATCGCCCGTCGCCGGCAAAGACTTGGACGCGGTGATTCTCGCGGTCGGCGACGTACACCCATCCCTCGCGATCGCAGACGATGTTATGGGGGGTGTTGAACTGTCCCGGATCGGTCCCGCACTCGCCCCACGACCGCAGGTGCGAGCCCCGCGCCGAGAACTGGTGGACGGCTGCGTTGCCGTAACCGTCGGAGACGTAGATGTCCCCATCGGGCGAGAGCGCGGTGTGCGTACAGCGATTGAACGGGCGTCCGCTCATGAACGGCGCTGCTTCGCCAGGCACGCCGATCTCGAGCAAGACCTTCCCGTCGAGCGTACACTTACGGACGACGTGGGCGCCGTCGTCGGTACAGTAGATCGTATTATCGGGTCCGATCTGCAGTCCGTGCGGCCGCATGAAGACGCCCTGCCCCCACGCGTCGAGCACGTTACCGTCCGCATCGAAGACGATCATCGGATGCGTACCGCGGTTGAAGACATAGACCCGCTGGGAGGCGTCGACCGCGATCGCCGCGACGTCGCGCAGCACCCATCCGGCAGGGAGCTTCGCCCAATTGCTCTCGAGGCGATAGGCATAGGGTTGGTGGCCGGCGAGTACCGGCGTCGACGCGTTCACGATGGCAAGCTCTCTTCCCCGACCATTCAGTGCGCCAGCAGCTTGTTGAAGTCGACGTGGAAGGTTGCAAAGATGTCGTACACCCCGGTATTGATGGTCTGGGGGCTCGGGAACGGATATCCTTGCTGCGACTGGTGCAGGCCCTGGTGGCGCATCGTCAGGCTGAAGAACGGCGTAAACTTCTTGGTGATCGCCTCGATGTCATAACCATTGTAACGATACGGGCCGTCTGCGTTCTCGTAGAAGTTCAGCGCACCAATGATCTCAGTGAACTGGACGATCACGTTGGGATGAAGCGGGATCAGCAGCGTTCCGCCCTCCGACATCTCATAGTACATGTTCTGATGCGGATCTTCGTTGAGATACCAGACGCCTGTCGGCGCGCTGCAGACGCCACTCGCGAAGAGCGCCGCGGAGCACAGCTCTCCGACGTGATGGTCAACGGGCTGCGCGTAGCCGTTGACGTTTACCGAAAATACACTGCCGAGAAGCCAGCTGATCGGAGACGTCGCATACGTCACCCCGACATAGCCGTAATGGTGCTCCGTCGAGCTGTACGTGTACGGGTACGGCGCATTGGTCACGCCGTTCCCACCGCCGGCGTCGTCGCGTTGGCGAAACGAGAAACCGCCCTCGAGCGTGAACCGATTGAATTGCGCGTCGGCACGGTAGACCAGCTTCTCGTCTCGCGTCGTCGCGGTATACACGGTTTTTCCGGCGGCGGTGATATACGGCAGCGTCGGCACGTTGAAGAACCCGTCCACCAGCCGGTCGAATGAGACCGAGACGGTACTGGTGATCGGGACCCGTACGGTCCCCCCGACGTCGAGTGGATCGTACCCCTTGATCTGCGAGGAGTTCGCGTATGACGCGGGCTGCGAGAAAATCGGAATGATGTCGACGATAGGATAGTGCCCGACCGTTGCGGGTACGGGCTTTGGCAAGCCAGCATTGCTGCCGGTCTGCGGCTGCACGTTCGGTGAGGGCGACGGCTGCGGCTGAAGGTCGTCGGAAGCGGACGCGGCCAGGGCGGTGCCCGCGAACAAGAGCGAACAGATGATTCCGCCGAGCGTTACGTGCCGCATCGCGGCACGGAGGCTTTCCTGCATTCATTTCTCCATAACGAGGGAAAAGTGGGAGAGCCAGCGAGACACCCAAAACGCTGCAAGGGACGAACGTCTAGTGCTGTCGGGTCGCGAACGAGATCGACCCGCGCGCGATCACCTCCGGCGTCGGAGGTCAGCCGCTGGGGCTCGCGGTCCAGGCCGCGCGAAACCCGCTCGCCGCGGCAGCCGCTACGGGCTTTCCGAGATACGCTTCGATCACGGCTGGATCGGCGAGCGCTTGCGCACACGATCCGCGCGAGATCACCCGACCGGCGTCGAGTACGACGACGTCGTCCACGATGCTGGTCAGGAAAGGGATGTTGTGTTCCACCAGAATGACGGTGAGGCCGGCGTCCTTGAGGCGACGAACGATGGACGCGATCTCCTCGGACTCTTCATGCGTCATGCCTGCGGTCGGTTCATCGAGCAACAGCACGCGTGGCCGAAGCGCCAGCGCCCGAGCGATCTCCAAACGTCGCTGCTGGCCGTACGGGAGGGTGCCGGCGAGCGACTCGCGGACCTCGTGCAGCCCCGCGAGGCGCAGCAACGACGCCGCACCGGC
>JBEKAU010000540.1:0-2500 GCA_050015755.1 Vulcanimicrobiaceae bacterium
CTCGGCGAACGTCCAAGCGGCTTGGAGTGGGCCGGGATGGCCTGCATCGTCGTCGCGCTGGTCGTCATGGCCGGTTTCTTGCCGCCGCGCCGCAAGCGATTACGCGACGAAGCGCTCGGCGTCGGCCAGGCCCGGCGGCCCGAGATCCGCTTGGAAGACGCGGACGCGGTCTCCGCTGCCGACGGAGCGGTAGAGCCGCTGGAGCTGCAACGCGAACATCGCCGAACTGACCAGCACCGCGACCTTGGCCGGCGGATTGGTGAAGGCAGCCATGTACTTCGCCATTTCCTGGAAGTCGGCTTGGCTCATCAGCGGAGCCTCGCGGACATCGCTGACGAGGCGCCATCCCCGCGCCATCTGTGAGAAATGCGCGTCGCCTTCAGCGATACAATCACGCACGTTCTGGGCTGCTGTGCCGCCGGTGAACGTCATACGCAGGCCGTACGGCGTCCGATGGAAGCTCACCATCGATACTGTTCCTCGCGATCTGTGAGCGCCCCGGCACGCTCGCAGTCCAAACTTCGGCGCAGCCCGACCGCGCCCCAGCGCCGCGAGGTAAAGAGTTTGCGAAATCCGCCTAGTCGAGCCGTCCGCCCGAGGACGCGTCGAAGTGGATCACCAGCGGCGCTCCGTTTTTGCTCACGGTCGCCTCCCACGCGTTCCCGACGAGCTTGAGGCTCGTGACGCTCGTGTATCCGAGTTTGGCCAGCCGCACGCGAATGACGTCGGGGCTGATCGGCGCCGGGCCTTCGACGGCCTCCGCGCTCACCATCGCGGCGAGCATGACCGCAGTTGCGATGAGCATTTATGCCATCCTCCGTGGGGTGCCGGCGTTGGCCTGTGGCTGCAGGAGCCGACTTTGGGCTTGCGCGTTGTCGTTGGTGGCCTGCGTGCGCGAGGCCGGTGGCACGCAGGCGTGATCGCTCGGCCACGCCGAGCGCCACACGTACCCGGTCTTGCAGGTGTCGGAACCCGGCAGATGCCGTCCGCCGGCGGCCGCATCGTCGGCCTGCACCTGCGCTTCGGTTGCGTACGAGACGCACACGTAATCGTCGTCGTCCGCGCTGCGCCAGACGTAGCCATTCTGACAGGTGTTCGGCCCGTAGACGGCCAGGTTCTGGTTGGCGTTGTTGTAGGAGTTTGCGTTTTCCGTCGCTGCGGCGGAACGCTGCGCCGGCGTTACGCAGACGTCGTCGTTGGGATATGCCGCGCGCCAGACGTAGCCGTTGAGGCACGTGGTCCAGTTCGGCTGCTGATGCGAGCGCGACGCGGAGTCCTCACTCACGGCCGCATTCTTTTCGGCTTGGGTGACGCAGACCCGGTCGATCGACGAGGTGTCGCGAAACACGAATCCGGATGCGCAGGGCAGCGCGAGTTGCGTGCTGACCGTGACCGTCGCTTGGTCGCCGGACGTGCCCTTCACGGCGATCGTCACCCCGTTCGTGCTGAGCGATTGGACCGGGGGACCGCTCCCGGTGCCGGCGTACGATCCCAGCTCGCGTAAGAGCGTCGTTTGGGTGTAGGACGCGTTCTTTTTGATCTGGTTTATCATGACGATGCTGCCGGGGATACCCGAGTCCCAGCCGTCGGGCGTGCGATATTCGATCGTGTAATATTGGAAGCGATCGTTCGCGTCGAACGGAACGCGCACCAAGAGTGCACCGGAGACCTCCGGATGCGTGAGTGCCGCGAGCGTCACCGTCTGCGAGAGGATGCCGTTGCTGCCGAGCGTGACGACCCGCGACTGCGGCATCCACCCCATATCGTCCAGATGGTACGCGTCGAGGTCGGGTGGTCCACCACCGAACGCGCCGGTCGGATCGGCGTAGATGTTCGCCGCGCTCATCAGGTCCCACGGGTTGTCGTAGACGCCGCCGCCCGTGCACGGGTTCGGACCGCCGTCGCACCAGGTGGTGTCGTTCGACCACGAATGCTCGAGGCCGATGCCGTGCCCGAACTCGTGCGCGACCTCCGGCAAGCCGAAGAGCGATTGTGGGCCACCGCCGAGCGCACAGCAGTTTTCGAAGCCCACCACGTCGACTTGCGGCCAGGTGATGACGTAGACGCGATCGGTGGACGGCGGAACGTACTTGTCGGTCGTCGACGCGGCGGCAGCGGCCACGCAGTCGTTGAAGCGTTTGATGCGATTGGCGCCGCCGTTCCCTTGTCCGAGCGTGACTTCGTACGCGGTGGTGTGCGGCTCGGTGTACCAGCCATGCAGCGTCGATCCGTTCAGGTCGGCTTGGCCGTACGAGATTGCTTTGACGTAGTCGGCGAGGCTGTGCGTCCCTGACGCGATCGTCATGTTCTGGTAGTACTGGACGTCGTTCGGCGGCGTCGTGCTATCGGAAAACTTGCACAGGATGAACGACCACGGGATCGAGCCGCGCCATGGGCGCGCCTGATCCGGGGTGATGCACGTGGCCACGAAGGCTGCCACCAGCGGCAGCACCATCAGGCATCGAACCAAGCGAGGTTTCATGAGCGCACGATCCTTACT
>JBEKAU010000541.1:0-2863 GCA_050015755.1 Vulcanimicrobiaceae bacterium
CCCGGCGCCCACGTGGCAGACGGGCACGGGCGTGAGTGGCACGATGCGCAACGTTCCCGACATTTCGCTGGAAGGCGACGACTTCACCGGCGTCGGGTTCATCGTCAACGCGGACTTCGGGTACGTCGACAGCGGTCCGTGGGGTGGCACCAGCGTGGCCGCGCCGGAGAGCGCCGCGATGTGGTCGATCGTCCTCTCGGCGTGCAAGGCGACCCCAAGCTGCAAGGGCCCCGGGGGCACCTATCGCTTGGGCAATCCGGCGCCCTTGTTCTACCAGATCTACAACGGCACGACGCCCTTCACGGCGACGTCATATCCGAGCACGTTCTACGACGTCGTCTCGGGCAACAACGGCGTCATCCCGTGCTTGGCAAACCCGAACCAGCTCGGGCCGTGCCCGAACCCGGAGCCGACGCCGGACGCCGGCTTCAATGCCGGGGTCGGCTACGACCAGGTGACGGGGATCGGGGTGCCGTTTACCGGTCACTTGATCAACGCCGTCGTCAACCCGGCGACCCCGGTCAACTGACCACCGCGAGAGGGCTCGGACTGCTCGCCGAGGCGAGCGGTGTCCGGGCCCTCTTGCACCCGGTGATAGAATAGTAAGGCTGTGAAGACCCAGGGCCACCCCAAATGGTATCCGGACGCGAAGGTGACTTGCGCGTGCGGTGCCTCGTTTACCACCGGTTCGACCGTGCCGACCATCGCCGTCGAAGTCTGCTCCCAATGCCACCCGCTCTACACGGGGCAGCAGAAGTTCCTCGACACCGCGGGCCGCGTCGACAAGTTCAACCAGCGCGTTGCGATGGCTGACAAGAAGAAGGCCGAAGCTGCGGCGCGCAAGACGCGCAAGCAGTCCGATACGGAGACCGTCCCCGCGTCCGTCTAGCGACGCCGAATCGTTTTCCGGAAGCGAGCCGCAGTGCGGCTCGCTTCTTTTCTTCTCCACCACACCGATGCAGCATACCGATCGCCTCGAGACGCTCTCGAAACGCTTTGCCGAAATCGACGCCTCGCTCGCCGACACGAGCGGCGGTTTCGATCAGGCGCGCTTCACCGCGCTGACCAAGGAACGCGCGGCGATCGAGCCGACCGTGGCGACCTTCCGCGCGCTGCAGGCGCTGCTGCGCACGATCGCCGACAACGACGCCTTGCGCGCCGACAAGAACGATCCGGAACTCGCGGCGCTGGCCGAAGAAGAAGCCGACGAGCTGCGCGAGCGGCGGTTGGCGCTCGAAGCGCAGCTGCAGGAGCTGCTGCTGCCGCGCGATCCGAACGACGACAAGGACATCTTCATCGAGATCCGCGCCGGCGCCGGCGGTGATGAGGCCGGCATCTTCGCCGGCGATCTCTTGCGGATGTACACGCGCTTCGCCGAGTCGCGCAAGATGCGCGTCGAGCTGCTGAGCGAGAGCGAGAACGAAGCCGGCGGCTACAAAGAAGTCGTCATCGCCGTCAAGAACGGCGAGCCGTACCGCTGGTTCAAGTACGAGTCGGGCGTGCATCGCGTGCAGCGCGTCCCGGCGACCGAAGCGGCGGGCCGCATCCACACCTCGACGGCGACCGTCGCCGTGCTGCCCGAGGTCGAAGACGACGGCGCGATCGAGATTCGCTCGACCGATCTCGAGATCGACACCTTCAAGGCCTCGGGTGCCGGCGGCCAGCACGTCAACAAGACCGAGTCGGCGATCCGCATCACCCACAAGCCGACGGGCATCGTCGTCTCGTGCAGCGAGGAGCGCTCGCAGTTGCAGAACCGCGAGCGCGCGATGGGGATGCTGCGCGCGCAATTGGCCGAGCGCCAGCGCCGCGAGCGCGAAGAAGCCGAGGGTGCCTTACGCCGCAGTCAGGTCGGGACGGGCGACCGCAGCGAGAAGATCCGCACCTACAACTACCCCCAGGACCGCATCACCGACCACCGCATCAACCAGAACTTCCAGAACATCAAGGTGATCCTCGACGGCGACATGGAGAAGCTGGTCGTCGAGCTCCAGAAGGACGAGAAGGCTCGGCTCCTGGCCGGCGAACCCTCCGTGGCGTGACGCCTTCAACGCTGGTCGGACATACGCGGACTTCCCCTTGGTTCACGGTCGAGCAGGACGCAGTGACCGCGTTCGGTGAGCTGACCGGCGACCGCAATCCGCTCCACCTCGATCCGGCCTGGTGCGCGAAGAATAGCCCCTTCGGGCGTACGATCGCGCACGGTTTCTACACGACCTCGCTGCTCGTGCAGCTCTCGGCCGATGCCGGGCCGCTCGATCTGCCCGCCGGGACGGTGATCCTGAACTACGGTTTTGACCGGCTGCGGCTGGTCGGGCCGGTGCCGGTCGGTTCGCGTATCCGCGGTGTCTTCACCGTGGCGTCGCTCGAGCCGCGCGGCGACGGGCAGACGCTGCTCAAGCAGAACGTCGAGGTGCAGGTCGAGGGCAGCGAACGGCCCGCGCTGGTCGCGGAATGGCTCAGCATGCTCGTCGCGAGTCCGCGCTGACGTGCGCGAGGTCCATGCCGCCGGCGTGAATTTCCCCGATGCGCTGCTCGCGCAGGGCAAGTATCAGGAGAAGCCGCCGCTGCCGTTCACGCTCGGCGTCGAGGTGGCCGGTATCATCACCGCGCTCGGCGAGGGCGTGACCGATTTCGCGATCGGCGATCGGGTCGGCGCGTTGCCGAGCAAAGGCGCGTTCGCGGAAGCGACGACGGCGCTCGCCGCGCGCACCGTCAAGCTGCCGGACGACCTCGACTTCGTCACTGCGGCTGGGATGATCATGACCTACGGCACTGCGTATCATGGCTTGGTCGATCGCGGCCGACTGCGCGCCGGCGATCGTGTCGCGGTGACGGGCGCGGGCGGCGGGGTCGGGACGGC
>JBEKAU010000542.1:0-3710 GCA_050015755.1 Vulcanimicrobiaceae bacterium
AACCGGATGCACGCCCAGCGTGGCGAGGCTGGCGGCAAGGGCGAGGCTGGCAAGTGTGCGTGTGCTCTTCATGGTGCGATCCCGTACGCTCATACCCCGACCGCCAGCCGCCCTACCGACCTCCGTACGGCGTTTCGGCGCATGGTTGCCGGGTACGAATCGGTGGGGTTAATACGCGTGAACTATCTGACGCTCTGCCCGAGCTGCCACCATACGGCGTCGCTGCACCATCCTGATGGGTGCCGCGGCAGGAACCTCCAGTGTGACTGCATGCTTGGGCGCGACGAGGTCTATGCGTCGGCCCTGCGCGGCGAGACGCCACGCACGACGGTCCGGCACACCGACTCGACGGCCGCCGTGCGGCGCACCGGCCGCTAGCGGCGAAGCTTGAAGATCGCCACCAGGTCGCCGCGCGGATAGTTCAGCTGGAAGTTCCCGCCGACCGCGACGGCGACATACTGCACGCTCCCCACGGCGTACGAGATCGGCGGGGCGTCGACGCCGGCCGGGAAGGTGTGGTGCCACAGCAGGCGTCCATTGCGCGCGTCGAACGCGTCGAGCGCGCCGGTCCCTTCGCCGACGAACACGACATCGCCGGCGGTCGCGAGAGCGCCGCCGATCAGCGGCTTGGACGTCGTGTGCTGCCAGGCGATCGCGCCGGTCTGCGTGTCGATCGCGCTGAACGTTCCGGTTTGGATCTTCGGTTTGACGGTGTTGGTGAAGACGCTGCCGACGTCGATGAAGCCGGGCGCGTGTGACGCGCCGGAGTCTTTGAAGTCCATCAGTTGGTTGATGCCCAGCACGTAGGCGTCGTGGGTGCGGGGAGAGTACGCGGGCGGCGACCACTCGGAGCCGCCGTTGGCGCCCGGCAGCACCTGGCGCATGGCGAACATATTCCGGTTCATCCGCACGTACGGCGCCGAGCGACGAACGAGCTTCCCGGTCGTGCGATCGACGATGAAGAACCAGCCGACTTTGCCGGCCTCGCCGGCGCACGGGATCGTGCGGCCGCCGCTCCTGACTTCGAAGAGCACGACGTTGCTCGCGGCGTCGTAGTCCCAGCGGTCGTGCTTGACCTCTTGGTAGTACCAGCGTAACCGTCCCGTGCGCGCATCGAGTGCGACGATGGAATCGGTGTAGCGATTGTCGCCCGCCCGCACGGAGCCGTCGAGATCCGGGTTCGGGTTGCCGACGCCGAACACGACCAGGCCGCGTTGCTGGTCGATCGCCGGCGTCGTCCAGACCGTGCCGCCGCCGCGCTTCCACGAGTCGCCCGCGAAGGTCGCCGGATCGGTCGTGTACCAACGCCAACGCTGCTTGCCGGTGCGCGCGTCGTACGCGGCGACGAACCCACGCACCGCCCACTCGCCGCCCGCGCTGCCGACGATGATCTCGCCGCGATACGGCTGCGGTGCCATGCTCTCCGAGTAGCCCACGCGCGGATCGGCGACCCGCGTCTCCCAACGCTCCGCACCCGTGCGGGCGTCGAACGCGACCACCTTCGCGTCCATGGTCGTCACATAGAGGTTGCCGTACGCCAGCGCCGGGCCGCGGTTGTTCGGGCCACAGCAGTCCTTGAAGGGGCCGATGGCGTAGCTCGTGCGCCACAGCGTGGCACCGGTCGCCGCATCGACCGCCATGATGACCATCGCGTGATCGACCACGGGCGTGGTGAGGTACATGACGCCGTCGGCGACCAGTGGGGTCGTCTCGAAGCTCGCGAACATGCCCGTGTGCACGCTCGCGACCGGCACGAGCCGGCCGACGTTCGCCGTCGTGATCTGCGTCAGCGGCGAATAGCGCTGATTGTCGTACGTGCGCCCCGGCAGCAGCCAGTCGTTCGCGTCGCGCGAGGCGGAGCCCAGGGCTCCGTCGTCGAGCGCGACCTTCGCACTGCTGGGAACGCGCGCCGCAGGCTGCGGAGCAGCGGTCAGCGGCGCAGCGGGCGCGGCGGCCCGACGGGGAAACGGCAGCAGCGCGACCTGCCGCAGTGACGGCGCGCTGAGCGGGCGACCGCCCGCGGGATAGCCGTTGCGGCTGAGGATGAACGCCAGGACATCGAGGTACTGCTGCGGCGTCAGGCTGCCGGGCGCGTTCATCGGCATCCCGCCGCGAATGAACGTGTAGAGCGATGCGGTCGTCATCCGGCCGGTGGCCAGCGAGTTGCCGAACGCCGCACCTTGCAGCGGGGGTCCCTCGCCGCCTTGGAGCTGCGCGCCGTGACACGTCACGCAGTACTGGACGAACACGTCTTGGCCACGCGTCGCCTGCGCCGGCGTGAACGCCGAGTTGTCCGCCCCGCGCGCGGGAACGACCGCACAGGCAACGACCACGAACGCGGCCACGCCGACGAGCCGAGCGACGGTCCGAAGCTCCACCTCGCAGCGATACCCTGAGGACGCCGCCATCGCTGGTCGCGAGTCGCGTCATATCGGCCACAATCGCTCGCAGTTCGGCGACCGCCGTATCGTCGCCGCGTCCGCGCAGCGCCTCGCGCGCCAGTTCGCGCGCGCGGTACGCGCTGTCCGCCAGGGTGATCATCGTCCGCTGCGTCGCCGCCGTTGACACGTCGCGACGGGGTCCCTCGGCCAGCGGCCGCATCCGATCGAGCAGCTCGCCCAGGTGCCCGTCGAGGCTGCGCGCGGCCTCGAGCGGATCGGCGGCGCCGCCACGGAGCGCAGCGACGCTGGCGCGCATGCTCTCGTGGAGCGCATCGACGAAACCGCGCGCCGTCGCGGCCACCACCGCGCGCGTGCGCAGCGGCACGAGAAAGGTCGCGCTCAGGCCGCCGCACAGCCCACCGATCGCAGTTTCGACCAAGCGCCCGAGCAGCAATTGGTCCGCCGGTCGACCGACCAGATCGTACGCCATCGCGATGAGGCCGGTCAGGCAGAACACGAACAACCAGTAACGCCAGCGAAACGCATACAGTCCGATGCAGGCGAAGGCCACGATCAGTCCGACCTCGAGCGGATGACGACCGTGCACCAGCGTCACCAGCGCCGTCCCGGCGGCGACGCCGGCCACGGTCCCGGCGACACGCGCGATCGCGCGTCGCCGCGTCTCGCCCGACGACGCGACCTGGTTCGCGACCATGAACGCGGTGAGTACGCCCCAGTACGGCTCGTGCGGCGGGATCGCGAATCCCAGCGCCATCGCGGCGACCGCTGCGACCGTCACCTGCAACGCGATCCGGGTCGTCGGCTCCAGGCCGCCGAGAGCGGGCGGGCGCGGCCCCGGCGCGATCGGCGCGTCGGCTCGGCCCGTCGCACGCGCCTGCGCCGCGCGGTCGAGCAAGTCGCTGGCGCGCGCGTCCGCTTCCGCGAGCACACCAGCGGCCCGGTCGGTCGACGCTCCGCGCACCGCGAGTTCCACGAATTCGTCCGCGGCGAGTTGCGCGTCGAGCAGCGCACGTCGCGTCGCGCGCCGAGTATCCTCGTCGAGCGCGAGCGTCGGAGCGGCCAGGATGCGATCGACACCGAGCACCGCCCGGTCGAGCGCGATCACCTCGTCACGCAGCGCGCGCCGGGCGTCCGCGTCATCCGCGCGCGCCGCCGGTGCCCGCGCGGTCAGGAGGCGCAGGCGGGCCCGCAACGCGATCCGCGCCGATCGCAGCACGAGCTGCGGCGAATCGGTGACGACGACGAAGTACACGATCCACGCGGTCGCGCCGCCGATCGCGATCGCGAGCAGGCCACCGGGAACTTGCG
>JBEKAU010000543.1:0-2987 GCA_050015755.1 Vulcanimicrobiaceae bacterium
CGAACACGTCATCATGCACCTTGCCGGCCAATTCCACCGGCACGTGGGTCCCGGTTCCCGGCAGCTTCGCGGTGAAGCGAAAGTGCTCCGGCGTGCGCTCCGTCATCGCGGCGAACGTCGCCGCGGGGAGCACGCGATAGTAGGTCGCGTCGATCTCGACGATCGGGAAGCGCTGCGCGTATAATTCGAGCATCTGCGCGGGCTTCGTCCCCTTCGGATAGACGGGCCCAACCCAATCCCGGTACGAGAACCCGCACGTGCCGATGGCGACCGACGCGGGAACGTGAGGCATGTCTGCCGATTGGACGGGACAGCTGCGAGGCCTGCGCGGCCTTTCACGGTCGAGTCCGAAAACCGCTAGACCCACGGCGCCTGGCGGGCTATGCTGATCGGCGATGGATCTCGATCCGGCCGCCTGCTACCAGGCACTGCTTGCACGCGACGCACGCTACGATGGCGTGTTCTTCATCTGCGTGCGGACGACACGGATCTATTGCCGTCCGATCTGCCCGGCCGGCCCGCCCCACGCGCAGAACTGCACCTACCTCACGACGGCCGCGGCCGCGCAGGCTGCCGGCTACCGGCCGTGTCTGCGCTGCCGGCCGGAATGCTCGCCGGAGTTCAGCGCGTGGCAGGGCAGCTCGGCGAGCGTCACGCGCTCGCGAGCGGCTTCGGGAGCATCCGTCGCTTCAACGAGACCTTTCGAGCACTCTACGGCCGCGGCCCGAGCGAATTGCGGCGGCGGCGCGCGCCGCTGACCGCGCCGGACGAGGGCATCTCGCTCTTGCTGCGCTATCGACCGCCGTACGATTGGGACGCGCTGCTCTCGTTTCTCGCCACCCGCGCGGTGCCCGGCGTCGAGACGGTCGTCGACGGGCACTATCGCCGCGTCGTCGAGGTCGCCGGCGCGCTCGGGACGATCGAAGTCGCGCACGAACCGGCCGCGGCGGCACTGCGCGTCACCGTGCGCTTCCCGCGACTCGACGCGCTGCCGGAGATCATCGCACGCGTGCGGCGCCTCTTCGACCTCGGCGCGAACCCGACGGCGATCTCCGCCGCCCTTGCGCGCGATCCGATACTCGCGCCGCTCGTCGAAGCACGGCCGGATCTGCGCGTGCCGGGTGGCTGGGATGGCTTCGAAATCGCGGTCCGCGCGGTGCTCGGGCAACAGATCACCGTTAAGGGCGCCGTCCACGCCGCCGCGCGACTCGTGCGCGATCTCGGCCGCCCGCTCGACGCTGCTGCCGCCGCCTCGGGGTTGACGCACGCCTTCCCGGGCCCCGAACGTTTCGCCAACGGTTACGTCGCAAGCGGCATGCCGCGTGCACGCGCGACCGCCCTGACCGGCCTTGCCGCCGCGATGCGTGCCCTGCGCGAGAGCGATGCGTTCCTCGCCGGCGACGTCGCCGTGCACCGCATCCTCGCGGTGCGCGGCGTGCGCCCGACCGCACGCGAAGTCCTCGCGCGCTCGCACGCGTGGCGGCCGTGGCGCGCCTACGCCGTGCTGCACCTGTGGACCGGCGAGGCGCTGGCCGATGCTGCGCTTACGGCGTAGCCGGCAACCCTCGCCGATCGGCGAGATGCTGCTGGTCACCGACGACGACGGCGCGCTGCGCGCCCTGTACTTCGCCGACTACGTCGACCGCTTGGACCGCTCGCTGCGCGTCTCTTACCCGCGCTACGCGCTCGTTGACGCCGACGCACCAAAGGCAATGACGCGCGCGCTCGCCGCATACTTCGCCGGGGACCTGGCGCAGCTCGACGCGATCCGGGTCGCGACCGCCGGCACACACTTCCAGCAAGAGGTGTGGACGGCGCTGCGCGGCGTCCCCGTCGGGACGACGACGACCTACGGCGCGCTCGCGACGCAGCTCGGGCGGCCAACGGCGATGCGCGCGGTCGGCGCGGCCAACGGCGCGAACCCGGTCTCGATCGTCGTGCCGTGTCACCGCATCATCGGAGCCAACGGCGATCTCACCGGCTACGGCGGGGGAATGGCGCGCAAACAGTGGCTGCTCGCGCACGAAGCGCGCCGCTAGCGCGGGGCGTCGAGGTGGTGTTTGCGGAAGATCGCCTGGGCTTCGCTGCCGCGCAGGAACGTCAGAAAGTCTTGCGCGGCGGCGGCATGTGCCGCGCCGTTGACGACGGCGGCGCGGCTGACGGTGAAGACGTCATCCTCGGCCGGCACGGGGATCGCCTCGAGATCGTCGGTGACATCGGAGCTGAACCCGATCGCGGCGTCGGCGAGACCGTTTTTCACCGCGGCCGCGATCTCGGCCGACGACGGCTTCGTCGTTGCGACGTTCGCTTCGACCTTGCGCTCGAAATCGGCGCCGTAGGCGTGGATCTTCTTCGATCCCTTCGGCACCAGCACGACTTCGTGATACGCGAGGATGCCGACCGGCGCGCTGATCTTGCTCGCGATCGGCGTGAGCGCCGTCTCGCCGACCATGATGAGGTCGACCGGCGCGCCCGCCTGGACTTCGGCCACCAGCACTTGCGCGCCGCCGTAGGAGACGTCGATCTTCGTGCCGGGATGCGAGCGTTCGTAAAGCGGCACGATCTCGGTCATCGCGCCGTGCGCGACGGCGGCGATCAGCGCGACGACATCGGTATCGGCGGCAGCCGGCGCCGTCGCACCGGCAACGGCAAAGGCGGACGCGGTAAGGGCGGCGAGCGCAGCACGGTGCATCACGCACCTACCGTTGGCCAGCCGCCCCGCCTCCCCCCGGCGAATGACGCAAACTTCGCAGAGGTGCAGCTTTAGTGCATGCCGCCCGACGCGCTGATCCGCTCGCCGGTGAGCCAACCTGCATCGTCGGAGGCGAGAAACCGCACCACCGGAGCAATGTCCGTCGGCTGCGCGGTACGCCCGAGCGGGGTCTGCGCGATCATCGACTTCTGGAAGTCGCTGCCGACGGCGCCGATCGCGTGGAGACCCTCCGTCTCGACCATGCCGGGCGCGACCGTGTTGATGCGGATCTTGC
>JBEKAU010000544.1:0-2754 GCA_050015755.1 Vulcanimicrobiaceae bacterium
GCACGCGCGCTCTCGCCGCGCACCGCCTTGCTGCTGCGTGCGCACCCCTCGAACTTCCGCATCGCCGGCTTCACCGCCGACGTCAGCGGGGCCGAGCTGGTCGCGCTCGGCGCGCGCGCCGGCGTTCCGGTGGTCGAAGACCTCGGCGGCGGCGCGCTGCACGATTTGCGCGACTACGGGCTGCCGCGCGAGCGGACCGTGCAGGACGCGGTCGCCGAGGGGATTGACCTGGTCGCGTTCTCCGGCGACAAGCTGCTCGGCGGCCCGCAAGCCGGGATCGTCGTCGGCCGGACGGCGGCGATCGCGCGGCTGCGGGCCAACCCGTTGCTGCGCGCGCTGCGGGTCGGGGCGCCGACCGTCGCCGCCCTAGGCGCGACGTTGCGCCTGCACCTCGATCCGGCCGCCCGCGAGCGCATCCCGCTCTACCGCATGCTCGCGACCCCACTCGAGACGCTGCGGGCGCGGGCCGACGCGCTGCGCGCGCGGCTACCCGACCTGGACCTGCGGACGACCGCCGTCGACGGCTACGTTGGCGGGGGAACGCTGCCGCTGGTGCCGCTGCCCTCGATCGCGCTGGCCTGGCGACCGGACGGCGGCGACGTCGCCGCGGCGCTCGCGCGGCTGCGGGCGGGAACGCCGGCGCTGATCGCGCGGGCGGAGGGCGACGCGGTCGCGATCGATCTGCGGGCGATCCCGCCCGAACGAGACGGGGACCTCGGAGCGCTGCTCGAAGCCGCGCGCTGATGCACGTCGTCGGCACCGCTGGTCACGTCGACCACGGGAAGTCCGCCCTCGTCCGTGCTTTGACCGGAACCGAGCCCGACCGGTGGCTCGCGGAGCGGTTGCGCGGGATGACGCTGGACCTCGGCTTCGCCCTGCTCGACCTGGGTGACGGCGTCACGGCCGGGATCGTCGACGTCCCCGGCCACGAGCGGTTCGTGCACACGATGCTCGCCGGCGCGGGCGGGATGGAGCTGGTGCTGCTGGTCGTCGCCGCCAACGAAGGCGTCCGGCCGCAGACGCTCGAGCACCTGGCGATCCTCGACCTGCTCGGCGCCCCGCGGGCGCTGCTCGTCCTCACCAAGTCCGACCTGGTCGATGCGCCCGCGCTGACGGCGGTCGAGGCCGACGTGCGCGCCGCGGTGCGCGGTACCTTCGCCGAGGGAGCCCCGGCGTATGCCGTCTCGACGGTGACGGGCGCGGGAATGGACGCGTTGCGCGCGGGGCTCCGCGAGGCCCTCGTCGCGCTGTCGCCCCGGCCGGCCGATGCCCCGGCGTTTTTGCCGGTCGATCGCGTCTTCGCATTGCCCGGGCACGGTACGATCGTCACCGGGACACTGACGCAAGGAACGCTGCACGTCGGCGACGCGCTCGCGCTCGATCCGCCCGGCCGCACCGTGCGCATACGCTCGCTGCAGGTCTTCGGCGCATCGCAGACCGCCGTCGCCGCCGGCACGCGGGTCGCGGTGAACGTTCCCGGCGTCGAGGTCGGTGAGCTGCACCGCGGCGCGGTCCTCGCCGATGCCGGACTGACGCCGCAGCAGGCGGTCACGGTGCGGTTCCGACCGCTGCCGGAAGCGCTAACGCTGCTGCGCCGACGCACGCCGGTCCGTGTCCATCTGGGCGCGGCCGAGATCCTCGGTACGCTGGTTTTCGCGGCCGCGCCCGTGAGCTCGGCGACCCTCGAGGCGACGCTCCACTTGCGGCGGCCGGCGCTCGTCCACCCGGGCGAACCCTTCGCGGTGCGCGCCCTCTCGCCGAAACGGTTGCTCGGCGGTGGCATCGTTGCTGGGGCCGCGCACGCCGACGAGGGCAGCCTCGCGCCGGACGTCGCGGCGGTGCTGGCCGCGTTGGTCGCGGCGGGGCTCTCGCCACGCAGCGCGGCCGAGCTCGGCGCGCGGGCCAACGTGCGCGAGGAGCGTGCCGCCGAGATCCTGGCCGAAGCGGCGGTGCACGGCGCAGCGCGGCGCCTCGGGCGTCCGCTCGCGTACGTCGACGGCGCGGAAGCCGACGCGTTGAGCGCGCGCGTCCTGGCTTCGCTCGCGCGGCGCGAAGCCGATGCGCCGTGGATCCTCGGCACGACCTCGCTCGCGCTCGCGCGCGAGCTCGTCGTCGACGAACCCCTGTTGGTGCGCGTGCTCGCCGCCGACGCCGACGACGGCCGGATCGCCGCGCGCGCCGGGTATTACTTCACGCCCGGTCACGCGCCACGGCTCTCGGCAGACCAGCGCGCGTTCTTCGACCGCGTCGTCGCTGCCGACCCGGACCAGCCGCTGGTGCCGGTGTCGCTCGAACGCGTCGTCGCGCAAGTACGCGGTGCCGCTGATGGAGTGGTTCGACGCGACCGGGGTGACGGTGCGCGACGGCGATCTGCGCGCGCTGCGCGCTCGCGCGGCGGCGGTGTAGGCATGCGATCGAGCGAAGATCCGAACGTCGCGTTCGGCGCGCAGGCGCTGGCCGAGTCGTTTCGGACGATCGCCGAGGCGGTGCCGCTGCTGGTCTTCACCGCGCTTGCCGACGGGACGATCGAATACCTGAACAGCGCCGTCTACGACTACGTCGGACGGCCGCGCCGCGCGAGCACCGAGTGGGGTTGGCACGACATCGTCCATCCGGACGACGTCGAACCGTACTTGGCGACCTGGCATGCCGCTCTCGAGCGCGGCGATACCTACGAAGCGCGTGTCCGCCTGTCGCGACGCGACGGCGAATACCGCTGGTTTTTGACGCGCGGGGTTGCGGTGCGCGATCCGG
>JBEKAU010000545.1:0-3152 GCA_050015755.1 Vulcanimicrobiaceae bacterium
CCCCCTCGGTGCTCTGGCCGATGTGCGCGAGACCAACGGCCCGTTCGTGCTGACGCGATACAACATGTATCCCGCGGCCTTTATCAACGGCAGCGGATCGGCGGCGACCAGCTCGCGCCAGGCGATCGACCTGATGGACGAAATTGCGTTGCAGTCGCTGCCGCCGTCGATGGCCACCGAGTGGACGGAAATGGCCTTCCTCGAGTTGCTGGCCGGCAACACCGCGATGGTGGTGTTTGGGTTCGCCGTGATCATGGTCTTCCTGGTCTTGGCGGCGCAGTACGAAAGCTGGTCACTGCCCCTGGCCGTGATTCTCGTCGTGCCGATGTGCCTCTTAAGCGCGATCGCCGGCGTGTGGATCGCCAACATGGACATCAACATCTTCACCCAGATCGGCTTCGTGGTGCTGGTGGGCCTGGCGAGCAAGAACGCGATCTTGATCGTCGAGTTCGCCAACCAATTGCGCGCGACCGGACTGACCGCCATCGAAGCGGTCCAGCGCGCCGCCCGCACCCGACTGCGGCCGATCCTCATGACCTCGCTCGCGTTCGTGTTCGGCATCTTCCCGCTGGTGATCGCGACCGGCGCCGGCAGCAACAGCCGCAACTCGCTGGGCACCGCGCTCTTCGGCGGCATGATCCTCTCGACGATCCTCAACCTGGTCGTCGTGCCGGTCCTCTACATCCTGGTCGAAGGCCTCCGCGAACGCGTGCACCGTTCACCGACCGTCCACGAGACCGTACCGACGTACACCGACGAGACGCTGGCCGCGGCCTCACTCGCCGTCACGCCGGACGGCACGCTCGTCGCGGTGACGCACGGCGACGGCGGCGACCGCCGCGCCGTCCGCATCGCCACCCTCGGGGAACACCCCCGAGGAGAGTAACGGCAAGCGGGGTACGTGCGTGAGGTGACCCGCGTCGGCGTCGTCAGCGACACGCACTTTCCTCGCTTCGGCCGCGCGCTTCCGCGGGCGCTCGTCCGCGGACTCGCACGGGCCGGCGTGACGCGGATCCTCCACTGCGGCGACTTCACCGATCTCCTCGCCGTCCCGCTCTTCGAAGCCATCGCGCCGTTCGACGCCGTCGCCGGCAACAACGACGGCGAGGAGATCCGCGCGCGCTTCGGCCGCCGCAAGATCGTCACCATCGAAGGCGTCCGCGTCGGCATGTTTCACGGCGACGGCCGCCGCGGCACGACCCACGGCCGCGCCCGCGAAGCATTCGCCGACGAACCGGTCGACGTGATCCTCTACGGTCACAGCCACTTCCCGCTGGTGCGCCGCCACGACGGCATCATCGTCGCCAACCCCGGCTCGCCGACCGACAAGCGGATGAACCCGCTCTACTCCTACGCGATCCTCACCGTCGACGGCACGAAGGCGCGCGTCGACCTCAAGTTCTACGCCTCCCGCGCGGTGTGAGGGTTCACAGGGCGGTAATCCGCCGGCCACGAATCGGACACACGAGGAGCGTATCGTCGCATGAGTGACATGCCAGTTCTCACACCGCGCACCTTCACCGTCGCCGAGTACCACCGCATCGCCGACGCGGGCTTGTTTGATGACGAGCGCGTCGAGCTGCTGGACGGCATCATCGTTACGATGAGCGCGATCTGGCAACCCCACTGGATGCGCCACGCCGTGATCGTTCGGTATCTCAATGCGCTCGTGGGCGATCGGATCATGGTCGTCGGGCAAGGGTCATTCCCGCTGGGCGAGTGGAACGAACCCGAGCCGGATGTTGCGCTCGTCGATGTGAGCAGCAGCGCGGCCGACGAACCGGTCGAGCCGCACGACGTCATCGCGATGATCGAGATCGCTGAGACATCGCTCTCGAAGGACACGGGGCCGAAGGCTCGACTCTACGCGCGCTTCGAAATTCCAGATTACCTCGTCGTCGACCTGAAGGCGAACATCCTCCTCCACTACACCGAGCCGCATGAACTCGGCTATGCGCGCTGCGAGCGGCTGACCCACGGAGCGACGTTCCGCCTGCAACGCCTGCCGGACCGAGAACTGACGGTCGCCGCGTTCCTCGCGGCCTGAAACGCCGGGCACCACCCGGTGGTTGTGCTCCAGGTGAGCACGACCGACTCGCGCCGCGCCTCGATCATCGCGCTGGTCGTCTCGTGCGCGCTCTTCATGGAGCTGCTCGACGGGACGGTCATCGCGACCGCGCTGCCGCAAATGGCCCGCTCGTTCGGCGTCAGTGCCGTCGACGTCGGCGTCGGTATCTCGGACCGCTTCGGCGGTCGCCGCGTCTTCCTCACCGCGATCGTGATCTTCACCGCGGCCTCGGCGCTGTGCGGTTTCGCCCACACGCTGCCGCACTTCGTGCTCGCCCGTATTCTGCAAGGCATCGGCGGCGCGATGATGGTCCCGGTCGGCCGGCTCGTCGTGTTACGCTCGACCGCCAAACACGAGTTGGTCCGCGCAACCGCACTCATCACGACGCCCGGACTGGTCGCGACGGTCATCGGGCCGCCGGTCGGCGGCGTCATCACGACGTTCGCTTCCTGGCCGTGGATCTTTTTCCTCAACGTCCCGTTCGGCGTGCTCGGCATCGCGCTTACGCTGCTCTACCTCCCGCGCGACGACGACCCCGAACGCCGCCCGTTCGACGCCACCGGGTTCGCCCTCTCGGGCATCGCGCTCGCGGTCCTGATGCTGGGCCTGGACGACATCGGCAGCGGCGAACATCTGCCCTGGGCCGGCCCGCTGCTCGCGCTGGGCCTCGCGTTGGCCGTTGTCGCGATCCGCCACGGCCGCCACACCGCACACCCGCTGCTCGACTATGACTTGCTGCGCACACCGACGTTCGCCGCATCGGTCTGGGGCGGCACCTGCATTCGCCTGATCGTCGGCACGACGCCGTTCCTGTGGGGTCTGCTCTTCCAGGTCGGCTTCGGCCGCACGCCGTTCGTCTCCGGGCTGCTCGTCCTCTCGTGTGCGGTCGGCGACGTCGGCACCAAAGCGTTCACCACCCGCGCCGTTCGCACGCTCGGCTTTCGCCGGCTGCTCGTCGGCACGTCACTGCTGCTCGCGCTGGGCGTGCTCGCCTGCGCGTTCTTCTCGGCCAGCACACCGCCCATCGTGATCGTCCTGGTCCTCTTGTACATCGGCGTCGTACGCTCGTTGGCATTCACGGGCA
>JBEKAU010000546.1:0-3102 GCA_050015755.1 Vulcanimicrobiaceae bacterium
GTCGTGCCGCCCAATCGCGCGGCGATGACCGGCGCCGCCTGGCAGCGCTCGGCCGTGCGGCGATGAGTACGGTTGCGGTGACCGCGCGCGAGGTCGCGCTGCAGGTCGTGCGCGACGTCTTCGGTCAGCAGCCGCGCGGCGCGCGCGAAGCACTCGACTACCGCCTGCGCAAAACGACGCTCGCGCCGCGCGACCGTGCGTTCGCGACCGAGCTCGCCTACGGGACGATCAAGATGCGCCGCTGGCTCGACTTCGAGTTACAGCCGTTCGTCGGCGAGCGCATGCGCACGATGCCGCCGACGATCGTCGAGATCTTGCGGCTCGGCGCGTACCAGTTGCGAGCGATGAGCGGTGTCGAGGCGTACGCCGCGGTCTCCGAGAGCGTCGGGCTGGCCCGCAAGTACGGTCACAAGGGAACGGCCGGACTCGTCAACGCGGTGCTGCGTCGCGTCTCGACCGAGCCGCCGCGCGACGCCGACCTGGCGACGCGTGCATCGTTGCCGACCTGGGTCGTCGAGCACTGGCGCGAGCGCTTCGGCGAGGATCGGCTCGACGCGATCGTCGCCGGCGTCAACGCGCCCGCGCCGATCGGTCTGTGCGTGGACCTGCGCCGTACGACGCCCGACGAGGCGCTGGCGGCACTGGCGGAGGCGGGCATCACGGCCCGGGTCAGCCCGTTCGCGCGCGACGAACTCGTCCTGGACGCCTCGGTGCCGGCCGCCGAACTGGAGCGACTCGCCGAGCATCGCTGGCACCTGCACGCGGAATCGGCGGCGATCCCGGTCGACCTGCTCGATCCGCAGCCCGGGATGCGGATCGTCGAGCTGTGTTGCGGGCGCGGCAACAAGACGCTGCAAATTGCCTCGCGGACCGCGGATACGGGTACGCTGTTGGCGGTGGACGACGACGAGCGCAAAATCGCCCGCATCGGCACGCGGATCGAGGCCGCCGGCATCGCGTCGGTCGCGCTGGTCACTGCCGACGCGACCGGTCTGCCGGGGACGGGCGATGCCGACGCCGTGCTGCTCGACGCGCCGTGCTCGGGGCTGGGCATTCTCGGCCGCCAGGCCGAGGCGCGCTGGCGCAAGCACGTCGACGATCCGGCGCGGATGGCACCGCTGCAGCAGCGCCTGCTGACGGCGGCCGCGAGCAGCGTGCGGCCCGGCGGCGCACTGGTCTATGCGGTCTGCTCGACCGATGCGCGCGAAGGCGAAGACGTCATCGAGGCGTTCTTGCAGGCGCAGCCGGGCTTCGCCCGCGATGCGCTGCCGGCGCGTTACGCACCGCTGGCGACGCCGTCCGGCGACGTGCTGGTGGCGCCGGGCATCGACGGCAGGGACGGCTTCTATGTCGCGAGGATGCTCCGTACGGGATGAACGTCTTCGCGCGGGTCGAGAGTGTCTGCGCGCGCGTCGTCGAGGACGCGTTCGCGCGGGTCTTTCCGAGTGCCCTCGATCCGGCGCAAATCGGTCGCCGGCTGGTCGCGACCGCGCAGAGCGCGCCCGGCGATTTGTACCTGGTGCGCGTCCACCCCACCGATTACGCGCGCTTGGAGCCCGACCGCGACTTCCTCGAAGGCCGCTGGAGCGCGATGCTGCGCGAGGCGCTGCCGGCACAGACGCCGCGCGTCGTGCTCGACGAAGACGCCGCGGTCGTGGCCGGATCGCTGGCGATCGAACCCATCGACGACGACCGGCCGGCCTCGCTCGTGCTCGAGCGCGGCGACGGCAGCCGCGTCGTGCTCAGCGACGGTCTGGTCATCGGTCGCGGCGAGGATTGCGGCGTCGTGCTGCGCGATCCGCGCGTCTCGCGCCACCACGCACGCATCGTGGCCGAGGGCAACGGCTGGACGATCGAAGATTTGCGCTCGTCGAACGGGACGTGGATCGACGGCACGCGGGTCGCACGCGCGCGGCTGGTCGGCGGCCAGGTCGCGACGCTCGGCGAGAGCATGCTGAAGGTTGTCGACGGGTGATCGATCCGAGGCTGGCGACGCTGGGATTGTCCTGTGCGTTCGTCGCTTTCGTTCTGGTGGTGCGCGACCGGCGCGGCGCGCCGCCGGCGCCGGCGATCGAGGCGTCGATCCCGACCGGGATCGAGTTGACCGTCGCGCATGCGGGAACGATCAAGACGTATCGTTTTGGGCGGCGCATCCTCGTGGGCCGGTCGCCGAGTGCCGGCAGCCGCAACGGAACGTTGGTGAATGGCGTCGCGATGAGCGCGCCGCGCCGGCTCGACGTCGATGACGAGCTGACCGTCGGTCCGGCAGCCTTGGTTTTCCGAGGAGTGGGAGCATGGAGATAGCCGTCGGGTCCCGCCCAGGTGCCCCGCAGCGTGGCGAAGACGAGGCGTACGTCGCCGAGATCGTCGCCCCCGGCATCGTGCTGCTGGCCGTCGCCCACGGCTTCGGCCGCATTCGCGAGCGGGCCGTCCCGACGGTCGCCGCCCACGCGATCCGAGACAGCGTCCGCCGCCGCGTGCGCGGCGAGCGCCGCGATCCCCGCGCCGCGCTCGCCGCCGCTTTCGCCGCCGCCAACGCGCGCGTCTATGCGCACTCGGGCAGCACCGAGGACATGATCGCCTCGGGGACCTCGCTGACCGCGGCGCTGATTCTGGGCGATCACGCCTTCGTCGGCCACGTCGGCGCGACGCGCGCGTACTTCGGGCGAGCGGGCAGCCTGACGGCGCTGACCACCGACGATGCCCTCGGCGAGGCACCGTGGCGTGTCCTGACCCGCACCTTGGGGACGCAGCCGACCCTCGAGCCCTCGCTGGCGCACTTGCGCCTCGCGCCCGGCGATGCGTTGGTCCTCTCGAGCGGTGCCCTCCACGAACTGCTCGGTGAGGACGAGATCGCCGAGGCACTGCAGCGGTCGACCTCGTCGGAGGACGCGACAGCGCGGCTGCTCGCGATCGCCGGCATCCGCGGCGACGGCGCCGGCACGGTCATCGTCGGGCGCGCGTTCGACGAAGTCGTCCCCGAGCCGTGCGGCCGCCTACCGGAACGGCGTGAGGCGACGATCGCGCTCTGCGCGCTGCTCGCTGCGACCGTCATCGCGCTGGTCGTGCTGCACCTCTTTCTCAGCACGACGTGAGCATCTC
>JBEKAU010000547.1:0-2502 GCA_050015755.1 Vulcanimicrobiaceae bacterium
CGGTGACGTACGTCGATCCCGGCGCGGTCGACACCGCGTTCATGACGCGCGCCGGCATGGCCGGCGCCCCGCCGCGCATGCTGGTCGCGCCGGAGACCGTGGCGCGCAAGATCCTGCTCGCCGTGCGCACGCGGCCGCGCGAGCTGAACGCCGCACCGTGGCAGACGACGGCAGTCGCGCTCGCCGAACGGTTTCCGCGCGCGACCGACGCGCTGCTCGAGCGCATGCCCGGCCTCATCGGCACCCAGGACCAGCCGACGCCGATCGCCGCTGCGCCGCCGGAGGCCGCGCCTGCGGAGCTTCCCCCACCACCGCTGCCGGCGCACGCGCCAGGATCGGCGTTCGACGAAGCGCTCGAGCCGGTGCGGCGACGGATGGAGCGCGTCAAGATGGGCGAGCCGTTCGTGCGCGGGCTCTTGCGCGCCGACGCAGTGCTGGACCCGAACGAGGTCGCGCTGGCGTGGGCCGGGATGCCGAACAAGAACGAACGCGCGGCGACCCTCGAGGTGCTCGATGCGCTCGTCGACGCCGGCTTTCTCGCGCGCGAGGGCGAGCACTACCGCGTCGTCCGCGCGGCGCCGAACTGATGCCGCTTCCCGCGCGCATGCGCGCCATCGTGCATCACACGAGCGAGCGCGGCGTCGTGCACCTCGAAGAGCGTGACGTCCCGGTGCCGGGTCCGGGCGAGGTGCTGCTGCGCGTGCGCGCGTGCGGCGTCTGCCGCACGGACTTGCACATCGTCGATGAGGAGTTGCCGCCGCATCACGACACGATCGTGCCCGGCCACCAAATCGTCGGCGACGTCGTCGCCGGCGCGACCACCGACCGTCCGCTCGGGATGCGAGTCGGCGTCTCGTGGATCGGCTCGACCGACGGCACCTGCCCGTTCTGCCGCCGCAACGAAGAGAACCTGTGCGACACGTTGCGCTTCACCGGCTACGATCGCGACGGCGGGTACGCCGAGTACGCGCTGGCCCGCGCCGACTTCACCTATCCGCTCGACCCCGCCCTCGACGACGTCGTCGCGGCGCCCCTCTTGTGCGCCGGCATCATCGGCTTTCGCGCACTGCGGGTCGCCGGCGTGCAGCACGGCGAGCGCGTCGGGCTCTACGGCTTCGGCTCGTCGGCGCACCTGATGGTACCGGTGCTGCACGCGTGGGGCTGTGAGGTGTACGTCGCGACGCGCGGCGAGGAGCATCGCGTCTTCGCGCGCTCGCTGGGCGCGAGCTGGGTCGGCCAGGAGACCGAGGTGCCACCGGTCGCATTGGACCGCGCGGTCACCTTCGCGCCGGCCGGCGACGTCGTGATCGCCGCGCTGCGCGCGCTGCGCAAGGGCGGCGTGGTCGCGATCAACGCGATCCACCTCGACCGCATCCCCACCTTCGACTACGACACGCTGCTGTGGGGCGAGCGGCAACTGCGTTCGGTCGCCAACATGACGCGCCAGGACGCACACGACTTCCTCGACCTCGCCGCCGCAATCGGGATCCGGGCGCAGACGACGCCGTTTCCGCTCGATCGGGCGGCGGATGCGATCGCGGCGGTCCGCGGCGACCGCGTCGACGGTGCGGCCGTGATCGTGCCGTAGCGGCGATGCGCGACGAGCAGGGCGCAAGGGCGAACGAAGCGCTCGTGCGCGACCTGATCGAGCGCAACACGATTCGCAGCGCGTCCGTCGCCGCCGCGTTCCGGCGCGTGCCGCGCCACCACTTCCTCCCCGACCTCCCGCTCGAGACCGTCTACGCCGATCAGCCGATCGCGCTACGCTACGACGACGGCATCGCGATCAGCTCGTCCTCGCAGCCGGCGATGATGGCCGAGATGCTGGAACTGCTGCGCCTCGCGCCGGGCGAGCGCGTCCTCGAGATCGGGACGGGCAGTGGATACAACGCTGCGCTGCTGGCGACACTCGTCGGTCCGAGCGGCTTCGTCGCAAGCGTCGACCGCGACCCCACGCTGGTCGCGAGTGCCCGCGAACCGCTGACGACGCTGCCCGGCATCGTAGTGCACCTGCTCGTCGGCGACGGCGTGCACGGCGACGCCGCCAACGCGCCGTTCGACGCGATCAACGCCTCGAAAGCCGCGCCATCCTCGATGGTTCGTTCATGCTGCTGCGCGGCCCGTCGGCCCAGCGCGACGAGAATGCGCTCGCGCTCGGCGATGCCCGCCTGACGCTGCGCGTGCGCGATCCCCGAACCGTCGACGCGCCCGCGATCGCGCGCGCGCTCGACCGGCCCGCGGAGGAGCTCGCGCCGGCGCGTCCGTTGAGCGCCGAGACGCTGTGGAGTAGCTTTGCCTTGTGGCTCGCGGTGCGCGAGGAGCACTTCGCACGACTGACCGCGATGGATGACACGGTCGCCGAACGCGTTCCGAACCTCATCCCGGACGCCGGCGCGCCCGGCAGCCGCACCTCGACACTCGGCACCGCGTTCGGGCGCGAACTGGCGATCTTCGCCTCCACGCCGCACGGCCTGGTCGTGCGCCGCATCGGCCCCGACGAGG
>JBEKAU010000548.1:0-2729 GCA_050015755.1 Vulcanimicrobiaceae bacterium
GCGTTCGCGCCCGGCAACCACACCTCGACGTCGTACGTCTTCGCGCTGTTGAAGCCGGTGTCGCCCGCGCACAGCAGCATGACCCGGTGCGCGAGGCCAAGCTCTTCGAGCAGGCCGGCGGCGTTCGCCGTCAACGTCTCGAGATCGTCGAACGAGCGCTCCGGCGCGGTCAGCCAGACCAACTCGACTTTCTCGAACTGGTGCTGGCGCACCAAGCCGCGCGTATCGCGACCGGCGGCGCCGGCTTCTTTGCGGAAGCACGGCGTGTAGGCGGCGTATTGCGTCGGGATCGCCGATGCATCGAGGATCTCGTCGCGGTGCATCGCGGTGAGCGGCACCTCGGCGGTCGGGATCAGGTAGAGCTCGTTGCCTTCATCGCCGTCGACCGCGTACATCTGATCGGCGAACTTCGAGAGCTGGCCGGTCGACCACATCGTGTCGCGCGCGACCAAGAGCGGCGGGTTGATCTCGGTGTAGCCGTTGCGCGCCGCGCGGTCGAGGAAGAATTGCACGATCGCCCGCGAGAGCCGCGCGCCGGCGCCGCGCAGCACCGAGAAACGCGAGCCCGACAACTTCGCCGCGCGCTCGACGTCGAGCAAACCGGCCGCTTCGAGCAGCTCCCAGTGCGGTTTGGGCACGAAGTCGAACCATGGCGGCGTGCCCCACGTGCGGACCTGGACGTTGGCGTGTTCGTCGGAGCCGTCGGGGACCGATCCGTCGAGCAGGTTCGGCACGTCGGCGAGCGCAGCGTCGATCAGTTGCTCCAGGCGCGGGATGTCGGCGCCGGCCGCGGCGATGCGCGCGTCCAGGTCGGCGATCCGCGGACGCAGTTCGGCGGCGGCGGCTTTCTTGTCGGCGGCTTTGGCGATCGACGCGGTCAGGCCGTTCTTTTCAGCTTTGAGCGTCTCGGCCGCCGTCAGCGCGGCACGCCGCTCGCGGTCCAGCTCCAGCACCCGGTCGACGAATTCGGTCCCCAGGCCGCGCCGGCGTGCGGCGACGCGCACATGGTCCGGCTCGCGCCGCAGCAGTTCGAGGTTCAGCACGGGCGGTGGCGTTCGCTATGGGCGAAACACCCTCCGTGTCGAAGCGGTGAACGATGCGAGCGATGCGGACCGGCGAGACCTTCGAGACGGAACGGCTGCTCGAGCCGGGCGAGGCCGTCGCGGCCTACCTCGCCGCCGCGCAGCCACGGCCGACCGGCGTGGAGCACGTCCCGCTGGAGGCGGCGATCGGGCGGATCTTGGCCGAGGACCTGCCGGCCGAGTCGTACGTCCCTGCCGACGACCGCTCGACCATGGACGGCTTCGCGGTTCGCGCGGCCGACGGTCTCGCGCCGCGGCGGATCGTCGGCGCGGTCCGGATGGGGCACGCGCCGCCGGGACCCCTGGGCCCGGGCGAGGCGATGCGGATCCCGACCGGGGGCGTCATGCCACCCGGTGCCGACGCGGTCGTGCCGGTCGAAGACGCCCTCGAGGGCGACGGCGCCGTGACCCCGACCGAGCTGCCCGAGGCGGGGGCGTTCTTCACCCGCCGCGGCGATGACATGCAGCCCGGAGCGCTGGTCCTGCGGGCCGGACGCCGGATCGGGGCGGCCGAGCTCTCGGTCCTGGCTACGCTGGGACGAACGGCCGTGCCGGTCTACCGCCGGCCGCGCGTGGCGATCGTCTCGACCGGGGACGAACTGGTCGATGCAAGCGAACGACCGGGGACCGGACAGGTCCGCGACTCCAACCGATGGGCGATCGCCGGGGGCCTCGCGGCGCTCGGCTGCGACGCCCTCCACCTCGCCCGCGCCGGCGATGAGCTGGCCGACACCGTCGCCCGAATCGTCGAAGGGCTCGAGCGCGCCGACGCGGTCGTGCTCACCGGCGGCTCCTCGGTCGGCCAGCGCGACCAGGTCCCGGCGGCCATCGACGAGCTGGGGGCTCCCGGCGTCGTCGTCCACGGGCTGCGGGTCAAGCCCGGCAAGCCGGCCGTCCTGGCCGCGATCGGAGCGAAGCCGGTGATCGGGCGGCTGAGCCGTTCGGCGGGCGCGAAGGCTGGACGTGGTACGTCCCGGCGCTGGTCGCGCCCGACGGCGCGCGGCCGCTCCTGCTTCGATCCGCACACACGAGCTTGCTGGCGCGGGCCGACGGCTACGTCGTCGTCGGGCCGCATCCGGGGCGCATCGAGGCCGGCGCGCCGGTTCGGGTCGTCCGTTTCCTGGGGGCGGTGTGATGCGCCGCGCGTTGCCGGCCTTGGCCGCGCTGGCGCTCGTCCTGGGCGGGTGCAACTCCTCGACGGATCGCCCCCCCGAGCCGTTCGGGAGCCGCGCGCCGGGGACGGTCCTCACGGACGGCCTCCTCCTCGCCGCCGTGAAAGCGAAGCTGACCGCGGATGACCCGAACTCGGTGACGACGCTCGGCGTCGGCGTCCAAAGCGGCGTCGTGACCTTACGCGGAACCGTGCGCGCCGCTGCCGATCGTGCGCGTCTGACCGCCGACGCGCGCGGCATCCGCGGCGTCGTGCGAGTCAACGACGACCTGACCGTCAATCCGCGCGCGACCCGGCCCCAGCAAGACGTCGCGAACTTCGCGCTGGCGGCGCGGGTCGAGGCGGCGCTGCAGGTCGCGGCCGGCTTCCAACAGGTCACTGCGCACGCGGCCCACGGCGTCGTGACCTTGACCGGGACAGTCAAGGACGACGCGACCCGCGCGCGCGTCGTCAGCGCGGCACGCCAAACCAGCGGC
>JBEKAU010000549.1:0-2837 GCA_050015755.1 Vulcanimicrobiaceae bacterium
CGCCCGTTGTAACCGTCCGACGAAGACTCAAGATCCCACACAATTTTCTCGTGATTTCCCGGTAGCTGTGATCAATCGCGTGCGCATGTACGACGAGGGAATCGAGTTCGACTACCGCGATGCCGCCCTCGGAGATGCGCGTCGGAGCGTAACCCCTCCACGAACGGCGTAGTCCCCGCCATTGCGTCGGGACGGGCGCCGTGATCCGCGCGGTCGGCGTCGTCAGGGCGCGAGAGCGCGCGCGGTCGCGGGCATTGGCAGCGCATCGGGGTCGCCGACGTAGAGATCTGGATGCGCGCGCAGCATCCTGTCCGGGAGGAGCTCGCGGAGCTTTGCCTGCGGCCACCCATTCACGATGCTCGCGACGACGCGATGGAGATATGCGCGCGGATTGACGTCGTGCGCGATGCAGGTCGCGACGATCGTGAGGATGTCGCCGGTTCTCTGCGCGCCCTCGTCGAGCCACGTGAAGAGCCAATTCTTGCGGCCGAGGATCAATCGTCGGAGCTCGCGCTCGCGGCGGTTGTTGGTCGCCTCGATGTTTCCGTCGCTCATGAAGAGGAGGAGGCGTCGCCATTGACGGTCGAGATAGCCGAGCCCCTGCCCGAGCGGCGTCTTGGGTGGGGTGGCGCCGCGTTGCCGATCGCGCCAGGAGCGAAGCTCGTCGAGGATCGGCTGCGTGCATCGCTCGCGTCGTGCGCGTCGCTGCTCCGCGGTGTCGCCGGCACACGTCGACTCACGCTCGACGGCGAAGATGCGGGCAAGGATGCGGACGCCTTCGAGCGCGACGCGATCGCCGGCGCGCGCCGCCTCGACGAGCTTGCGGCGCGCGTGGGCCCAGCACCCGGGGCGCTGGCCGCCGGCGCGCTCGAGAAAGGTCGTGACGCTGGTGCCGTCGCACTGCACGGTGCGCGCGAGGTCGTCACCGAGGAAGCGCCGGACGCTGTCGGAGTCGCCCTTTGGCGAATAGAAGAAGGTGACCCAGCGCGCATTGGTCCAGCACCACATGGTGCCGTTGCGAATGCCCTCGGTCGTATCGGGATCGAGGACGGGGAGACCCGTGGCGTCGGTGCCGAGCAGCCCTGGCGCGCGCGTCTGATCTTCAATGAGACGCGCTATCGGCGCGAGCAGGTCGATGGCGGCGCTGACACTGCGACCGAGGGTCTGAGGAGCGACCTCGACACCCGCGCGCGCGAAACGCGTGCACTGGCGCTCGATCGGAAGGTGGTCGAGGTACTTGTCGCAGACGGCCTCGACGATGAGCGCATCGGCGAGCTTGCCGCGCTCCACGATTTGCGGCGGCGGCGAAGCCGACACAATCGTGTCGTCGTTGGGACAAGCGACGGTCTCGTCGAGTCGCTCCTCGACGACGACGCGCGCGGGGATCACGTTGAGGACGAGGCAGCTCGAGTGGCCCACGGTCGTCATCATCGCCCCGCACTGCGGACAGACGCGCAGCTCGGGAGGCACGCGATTGAAGACGGGGACTCTCGGCAGGTGCGCGGGCGGCGCTCCGCGCCCAGGATGCCGCCCTTTGCGCGACTTCTTCGGCTCGGTGGCGGGCGTGGCGTTGGGTCGAGGGAGCGCGGGGACCACGATGCCGGCAAGGGGTAGCACGAGCTGCCGGTCGAGGCGCCTGAGCGTCTCGGACCGGGGTCGGCGGCGGCGAAGATGGGCGAGCTGCGAGACGAGCTGGGTGTTGATGTCGCGCATACGGCCGATGAGGCCGACGATCGCGACGACGACGTCGGCGAAGCGCAACGAAGCGAGCATCGTCTGGATCGCGCGCCGCCATCTTTGTGCGAGGCAACGGCGTCGCCTTGTGGGAAATTCCCGAGCGACGTCGATTTCTCTATCGCGCGAGCGCCGTTGCGGGTTGCCATCGCGGGCGGCGTTTTGCGCCGGCGAGCTCAATTCCCTCGACGATCAAGGCCAGCTCCGCGGCCTCGAGCACGACAGAAGAGAGCCGCCCGTCGGCGGAGAAGGTCGGCCGGAAGCGGCCCTTCTCGAGACGCTTGGTCCACATCGCGAATCCGTTGCGATCCCAGTAGACGACGCGAACTCGATCGCAGCGCTTCGAAAAGAAGATGAAGAGGTGGCCGCTGAGCGGGTCGTGACGAAGCTCGTCGCGCACGAGCGCCATGAGGCTGTCGGGGCCTTTGCGCCCGTCGACGGGTTGCGTCGCGACGTACAGCCGCACGCTCGGCGGAAGGCTCAGCACTCGCGAACTCGAACGAGCACCTCGAGAAGACGAGCGAGAGCGGCCTCGTCGAACGACGCGGGCACGCGCACGACGATGCCGCTTGTCAGCGCGATCTCGAAGGCCGCATCGCCTCGCGGGCTATCCGCGCGAGAGGGCGATGCGTGAACGACGATCTCTCGGAACGTAGTAGGCTCGGCCTTGCCGAGCCGGCGGCGCCAGAGATAGACGCGCTGCGGATCGAGTCCGTGCTCCACGGCGAAGGTGCTCACGGACTTGCCGGAGCGCTCCAGGGCTACGATTACCGCGCGTGCGTCCTCCGGCGTCCAGCGGCGACGGGCGAATGGAGAACTGGGACGCGGCGTCGGCATGCGCCGAGCCTCCCAGGCGTCAGCCCAGCGCTCTACACGTCGCTCGTGGAGGGCTTACAGTTCTCGGCCTTGGGACGCTCGGCGAGGTGAAGCGCAGGGGCCGCTGCGACCGGCGCGGGCCTGATCCTCGCGAACGTCTACATCTGGGGCGTCTTGCTCCCTCAGCAGTCAGCGGCCTGATCCGCGATCTCAAGACGCTGACCGTCTTCAATCAGGAAGAAGCGCCAGCGGTGCCGGACACGCCCTTCGTGGACGAGACGGGAAAG
>JBEKAU010000550.1:0-2843 GCA_050015755.1 Vulcanimicrobiaceae bacterium
GTCGGCCAGTTCCCCGCCGTTCTGGGCGAGTTGGCCGCGATCGAGCACGGCGACCTGATCGCGTTCGTGCAAGGTGTCCCGCCCGAGGATCCCTCGCCGCTGGCCGACCTCTCCCGTTCGTTCGCGCGGGTCGGCGGCGACGTCAACTTCGTGCTCACCTACGGCGACTCGGAAGGCTACGGCCCGCTGCGTGAGGCGATCGCCCTGCGGATGCGCGAGCGCGGCTGCTCGGTCGATCCGCGCGACGTGCTGATGCTGACCGGATCGACGCAGGGCATCACGCTGGTCGCGCAATCGCTGGCCGAACCCGGCGATGAGATCGTCGTCGAAGCCCCGACCTATCCGGGTGCGCTGCAGATCTTTCAGATCGCCGGCCTGCGCGCGATCTCGGTTCCCGTCGACGAGGACGGGATGCGGGTCGATCACGTCGAGGCGATCTTGCGCACGCGCCGGCCGCGCTTCGTCTACACGATGCCGGCGCTGCACAACCCGACCGGCGTGACGATGAACGCCGACCGGCGCGACCGCTTGGTGACGCTCGCCAAACGCTACGGCGTCCCGCTGGTCGAGGACGATCCGTACGGCGAGTTGGCTGAGCCGCAACTGCCGCCGCTGCGCGCGCGCGACGCGGAGTCGGTCATCTACCTCTCGTCGTTCTCGAAGACGATCGCACCCTCGTTGCGCTTGGGCTGGATCGTCGCGCCGCGCACCATCTACGAACGGCTGCTGCTGCGCAAGCAGTCCTACGACATGGCGTCCTCGATGTACATCCAGGCCGGCGTGCGCGACTACCTCGAGTCCGCCTACGAACCGCACGTCGCGGCACTCAAGGACGAATTGGTGGCGCGGCGTGCGCTCGCGTACGCGGCGATCGAACGACACTGGCCGGCCGGGATGCGGGTGAACCGCGATGGCGGCGGCTACTATCTGTGGGCGACGGCACCGCGCGAGATCCGCGCCCGCGTGCTGCTGGCCAACGCCGAACGGCTCGGCGTCTCGTTCTTGTTCGGCGAAGCGTTCTACGCGCAGTCGGGCGGCGATCACAACTTTCGCCTGGCGATCACGCCGGTGTCGCGCAAGCAGATCGAAGAGGGCATTCGCCGCATCGGCGAGGCCGCGCGCTGAGCGTGGCCTTCCCCTCGGCGCAGCTGTTGACGTGGTATGCGCGTTACGGCCGCAGCCATCTGCCGTGGCGGCGTACCCGCGACCCGTACCGCATCGTCGTCAGCGAGGCGATGCTGCAGCAGACGCAGGTCGAGCGGGTCATCCCGCTCTACGAGGCGTTCGTCGCGCGCTTCCCGACTGCACGCGTTGGCGCAGGTAGTCGTCGCACAACACGGCGGCACGCTGCCGCAAGAGACCGAGGCGCTGCGTGCCTTACCGGGAATCGGCGCGTACACGGCGGCCGCCGTCCGTGCATTTGCGTTCGAACGTGACGACGCCGCGGTCGACGTCAACTTGCGGCGCGTCGCGCACCGGGTGACGTTCGGGCTCGAGCACCCGCCGCAGGCCGACGAGCGGGCGTTGGACGCGCTGCTGCGCGCGAGCGTCCCGGCCGGGGAAGCGCACGACTGGAACTCGGCGTTGATGGATTTGGGCGCGACACTGTGCACCGCGCGAGCGGCGAAGTGCTTGGTGTGCCCACTGCGCGAGGCATGCGCGGCGGCGCCGATCGATCCGGCCGTGCTGGCGGCCCGCGCCCGCGCGCACGCGCCGCGCCGCACGCCGCAAAGTGCGCTACCGTTCGAACGCACGACGCGCTATTTGCGCGGCCGCATCATCGACCGCTTGCGCGATGTCGAGAGCGGGCACACGCTTGCACTCGACGCGCTCGAGCGCGACCTCGCCGCGATCGTACCGCCCGATCGCTTGCACGAGATTCCCAGCGTCGTCGACGCGCTCGTACGCGACGGCATTGTCGCGCGCGACGATACAGCCGTTCGCTTGCGCTGAGTTTCAGTCCTTAGCAATTTCTCATCATTGTCGCGTTTGCGGTGCGCGATTGAGAGGTAGGATGCGTGCGACTCGCTCCTTCCCAGCAACGAGGCTCTCTCAGCAAATGCAATCACTCCGTCTCGCGACGCTGTTCGCCGTCTCCACGCTCGCACTTGCCGCGTGCGGTGGCAACGGTTCCAGTGTGGTCAATACCGGCGTCTCCGCGCAAGATGCGCAGGTGCGTTTCCTCAACGCGGCGCCCGATCTCGCTACGATCAATTATCTCTTCTGGCCGTCGAGCGGCACGCGACCGACCTCGCCCGCGGCGCAGAATTTCGCGTACGGCGCGATCACCGCGTTCGCCGGCTACACGGTCGGCACGTACAACTTCGAAGTCGACAATCCGACCTCGGGCACGACCGATCTGCCGGTGTGCAGCATTCCGACGCTCAACGGCGGACAGAACTACACGATCGTCGTCGCCGGCAGCGGAACGAAGCATACGTGCCTGGTCTTCAACGACGAAGTCTACACGAACACCGGTGCGGTGCGCCTGCACCATGCATCGCCGGCGCTGGATGCGGCCGGGGTGACCAACATCTCGTGGGGCGGTGATCCGAACGGCGTTCCGGCGACTACGCTGATCGCGACGACGTCGTATCCGACCAGCGCCACGAGCGTGCAGCCGATCGTTCCCGTCGGCAGCGTCCTGAGCTCGCAGTCCACCAGCGGTGGGGGTGTGGTGGAATACTCGGTCGGCCCCGCGCCGGGCAATGCTGCGGCCCCGACCGCCGGCTCGCCGTTCACGCCCACCTATAATGTTCAGGCAACGAGTGCGATCGTGAGCGGGTCGGAGACCCAGCCCGACACCACCGGTGTGATCCCGCCCATCGGCGTGACCGGCTACA
>JBEKAU010000551.1:0-2757 GCA_050015755.1 Vulcanimicrobiaceae bacterium
GTCGCGAGGTCCGCTCCACGCTCGGCCAGGGCGGCCAAGCGGAAGTACGTGTACTCCTTCGTTCCGACCCGGAGGGTGTCGCGGGCGGCGAAGCTGTTCGGATGCGAGGCGGTGTTCACGGTGCTCGGCTTCGCCGGGAGCGCAGGCCGGTGCTCCCGGAAATCGTTCCGCCTCCGTTGACAATCGTTTCCTCAACCGTAACAATTTGAGCGTGCGCGACGACCTTCGCCCGGCCCTGTTCGGCTCGGCCCTGCGCGACCGGATGCTGACCCGGCTGGCCCTCTCGCAGAACGGGCTGCACATCCGCGAACTGGCCCGTCAGATCGACGCCAGCGCGACCGCCGTCCACCGCGCCGTGATCGCCTTCGAGCACAGCGGCGTCCTGGTCTCGCGGCTGGTCGGCAACTCGCGGGTCGTGCTGCTCAACCGCCGCTGGTACGGGGCCGTCGAGCTGCGTGCGCTGCTCGAGCGCCTCGCCGCCGCCTATCCCGAGATCCGCGAACGCGCCGCGCACTACCGCGAACGGCCACGCCGCATCGGGAAGCTGCTCTGATGCTCACCCCCGGCGCCTCGCTGATCGACGTCGAGTTCGCAGCCTGCACCGTGCTCGCGCAGGCCGGTGAAACCGCAGTCTTGTGCGGTGGGAGCGCGGCCGCGTTCTACGTGCCGCACGAGTATCAGTCGCTCGACGTCGATTTCATCTTGCACGTGGGCAAGGCGCGCCACACGCTCGATCGCGCACTCGCAACGCTCGGCTATGCGCGCGTCGCCGAGGGCTTTTACGAACATCCGCAATTGCCGTACGCGCTCGAATTCCCGATCGGCCCGCTGGCGATCGGTCGCGAAGAGGTGACCGGCTGGCGCACCGAGCGGCGCGCCCACGAGCTGCTGCACGTCCTGAGCCCGAGCGACGTCGTGCGCGACCGGTTCCTCCACTATTGGGCCTGGAAGGACGAGACGGCGTTCAACGCCGCGGTCGCGGTCGCGAAGGCGAAGCCGCGCGAGGTCGACCTCGACGCCGTGCGCGCGTGGTGCGCACGCGAGATGGAGGCCGATCGGAGCTACGACCCCGAGGACGTCGACCGGCTCTTTCACTCGCTCTCGTCGTAGTCGAAAGCGCGGCGGCACGTCCACGGCGAACGCGCCCCGGATGGACCGAGACGGACTCACGCGCGGCGAGCTGTTGGCGGGACTCGCGCTCGCCCCCACGCTCGCCGCAACGCCGATGAACGCGTCGGCGGCGACGGCCGACGCCAACCTCGACGCGCTGCTGGCGCAGCTCGCGCAGGTGAACGGGCGCAGCGCGCCCGAGCGCGTGCGCGCCAGCGGCTTGCCGGTGCGCGAGTTGATGCTTCGGCTGCATCCGTGGGCGCGCAGTTTCGCCCGGCCGCCGATCTCGCATTTCTTCGTCGGCGCGATCGTCGAAGGCGCCTCGGGCGCGCTCTACGCGGGGATGAATCTCGAGTTCCCCGGGCAGACGCTCGCGTTTACCGTCCACGGTGAAGGGTCCACGGTGAAGGTGCGGCGACGACCAATGCGTGGCTGCACGACGAGACCGGGATCGTCTCGCTCGCCGTCGGCGGCGTCCCGTGCGGCTACTGCCGCCAGTTCCTGTGCGAGTTCGTCGCGCCCGAGCAGCTGACGATCTGGCTGCCGCAGGGCGGCTCGATCACGCTGGCCGAGGCGCTCCCGCACGCCTTCCTTCCGACGGTGCTCGGTGTGCGGGTCGATCCGTTCCACTCGCACCGCGCGTTGCAGCTCGCCGTACCGAGTGACGATCCGCTGCTGCACGCGGCCCTCGCGGCGGCGAGCCGATCGCACGCGCCCTATAGCGGCAGCTACGCCGGGGTCGCGCTGCGGCTGCGCGACGGCAGCATCGTCACCGGACGCCACGCGGAGAACGTCGCGTACAATCCGGGGATGCCGCCGCTCCAAGCCGCGCTGGTGGCATTGCACCTGCGCGGCCGTCAGCCGCGCGAGATCACCGCGGCGGCACTCGTCGAGACGGCCGGTCAGGCCAGCCAACGAACGGCCACGAGCGCGGTCCTCGCCACCATCAGCGGCGCCGCGGTGACGTACGCCCGGGCGGTTTGACCTCACCCGCGATGTGACGCCCGCCTCGGCGGCCGGACCGTACGGCGATCGGCTGCTTTCGCCGATACACCTATCGTTATGTTCACGAGCCTTTGGAGTGGGCTGCGCCGTTTCTTTGGGTTCGACCAAGTCGCGAGCCCCGCGCGGCCCCGTGCCGACGTCGACGCCGAGGCTGCTGCCGCCGCACTCGCCCCGGAGTGGTGGATCCCCAAGGATCGCCGCGCCAAGGAAGCCGCCCAGCTCGAAGCGCGCCGCAAGGCGTTGATCGAGCGCCTGGAGCGGGGCAAGGCTCGCCAAGACGCGCAGGACCCCGCCGACGGCGCCGCCGCGGTCGCCGAGCACTCGACCGTCGCGCGCGAACACGCTACCGGCGATGCCGCACCGTCATACGTGGAAGAGCAAGCCGTCGCGAATGCCGACGACGAGATGATGGACGTCGACCTCGAGGAGTTCGCGACCCTCGACGAGGTCGCCGCGATGCTCGAAGACCGCCGTCGTCAGCGCGACGAAGAAGAGCGCCGCATCGAGTCCGTCGAGATCCCGCAAGCAATGATGATGGACGACGCCGAGTACGCGATCGCGAAAGACTGGATGCTCGACCACCGCACGATTCACCCACTGGCGAAGACCGAGATCTTCGGGCAGTACTGGGTGCACTTCTCG